>JAEYXI010000489.1 GCA_023428515.1 Pseudomonadota bacterium
ACGCAAGAATGCTCAGTACAGACATGACCAGAACGATGAAAATAATACGCATCAAGTACTCCTTCGGCGCGTTAACGGCAGGGAGATGTTGAGGTTCCGCGGCGGGGAGCAGATAGCTACGGTCGGCGAAGCGGGAAGGTTGCCTGCTTGGTCCCCTAGCCGAGCTGAAAATCATGCCAGCGGCTGCTGTCGCCGCCATCGAGCTTGCCCCTACAAAGGCCCGTGGCGGCACCGCGAACGAGTCCTGCGCCGCTAGGGGCGGCTCCCAGGTCGCCCAGGACGGCAAGGCCGACGATAGTGGAGCCCGCGGAAAGGCTGCGATCTGCGCCTTTTGGCACGAGCAACACACCGATAGGCGGAACGAGACGGCTCACGGTGTGGCTCGTTCCGGGATGACGGCCCGCCCGTTGGAGATAGCCCGCGGTTACTGTGTTGCCGGTTCACGCGGTGTGATCCGCAAGGCGCGCAAAGCGTTCAGGATCACGGCGACATCGATCACTTCCTGAAGGAGCGCTCCTTGCACGGGTGTGAGATAGCCGTAGGCGGCTGCGATCATGCCGAGGACCGAGAGGCCGATCCCGACCACGACACTCTCCACGGCGATCCGCCGGGAGGCGCGGGCGATCTCGATACCCGGACCAAGCCGGTCGATCCTGTCCACGAGGATGACGACATCTGCGGCTTCTGCGGAGGCCGCAGCGCCCCGCGCTCCCATGGCGACGCCCACATCAGCCGCCGCGAGCGCCGGGGCGTCGTTCACGCCGTCGCCCACCATCATCACGGGGCCATGCCTTCGCTCGGAGAGGACAAGCAGGACTTTCCGGTCCGGGGTCAGGTCGGCGCGTATCCCGTCGAGGCGCAGCCCTTCGGTCACGCGCTCGGCCACCTCCGCACGGTCGCCGGTGGCCAGCAGAATGCGCTCGATCCCTTCACGCCGCAGTCCGTCCAGCATCGCCCCGGCACCTTCCCGCAGGGGGTCGGACATCACCAGACGCCCGACCATGTCGCCATCGACCGCCACAGCGACGAGGAGCGAACCGACTGCCAGTGCGGGATGGTCGCCAGAGGTGCGGCTTGCCTGGCGAGCGACGAAGCCGTCTCCGCCGACGATGACTTTGCGGCCCTCGACGTTTCCGATGACGCCTTCGCCTGGAAGCTCCGCCACCTCGGACGGCACCGGCAGCACCAGCCCACGCGCCTTGGCCGCAGCGACGATGGCCTGCGCGACCGGATGCTTCGACGCCTGGTCGAGCGCAGCTGCAAGGCGAAGGATCTCATCCTCGCCCATCCCGCCATGGGCAACTATCGAGACGATCTGCGGTCGCCCGTCGGTCAGGGTGCCGGTCTTGTCGAGAAGCAGCGTATGGATCCGCGCCATTGTCTCGAGCGGCCCCGCTCCCTTGATCAGCACGCCGTAATGCGCCGCCCGCGACAGACCAGCGACCAGCGCCACGGGCACCGCGAGGATCAGCGGACAGGGCGTGGCGACCACCAGCACGGCGACGGCCCGAATCGGATCGCCGGTGAACGACCAAGCCGCGAAGGCGATGCTGACGGTGACCGCAAGAAATCCCAGCGACCAGCGGTCCGCAAGTCGCGACATGGGTGCCTTCGATGCCTGCGCTTCCTCGACCAGCCGGACGATCCCGGCATAAGTGCTGTCCTTGGCCTCGCGCGTGGCCGTCAGGTCGAAGGCCTCGCCCGCATTGGTCGAGCCGCTCATGGCATCGTCTCCGCGCGACAGCCGCACGGGAAGCGACTCGCCTGTCAGCGCCGAGGTATCGACGAAGGCCGTCTCCGCGGCCACCGTGCCGTCCACTGGTACCACGTCACCCTGACGGATCAGGAGACGGTCGCCGGGGGCAATCTCGTCAAGTGGGACTTCCTCCAGACTGGCGTTTCGATACCGTGTCGCCGTCCGGGGGACGCGGGACAGGAGGTCCCGCATCTCGCGCCGCGCGCGGCCCTCGGCGTAGGCCTCGGTGAACGTGCCGCCCGAATACATCACAGCCACGACCGACGCGGCGAGCGTCTCTCCAAAGACGAGCGCCGCGGTCATGGAGAGCGCGGCAACGATGTCGAGCCCCACCTCGCCGGAGCGGAGGCTACGCAGGATCTCGACCACGAGCGCGGCAAGCGGCGGAACGCCGCCGACGATCCAGATGACGTTAGCGATGTCGTGCTGGCCCGCGAAATAGAACGCAAGTCCCGCAAGTAGACCCGTCGCAGCAATCAGCAGGATAGCTGTCTTGAAGAGATCGGTCCGGGTCGTTTCCATGCAGCTTATCTCCCCTCGGCTGAGGCGATTGCGGCTAGCTCATGGGAAAAGAGTTGTTCGACTTCCATGCCGCGTGCGCTGCCACCATCATCGCGCAAGAGAAAGAGGGCGTCGAGTCCGCATCGTCTGGCGAGCGCCGCGCCCTTGTCCGGCGCAAGCACCATGGGGGCCGTCGCCCAGGCATCGGCCTCGGCACAGGTTCGGGGCTACACCCCGCCACGCTCGAAAACAACAAAAAACCTGGCCAACCCCATCGGGAGAACGCGTTCCCCAGGGCTGTTGGCGGAAGAGGTGGGATTCGAACCCACGGTACGGTTTCCCGCACGCCGGTTTTCAAGACCGGTTCCTTAAACCACTCGGACACTCTTCCA
>JAEYXI010000199.1 GCA_023428515.1 Pseudomonadota bacterium
GCGTCGACATGGGTGACCTCGGCGCCCGCGCGCGCGGCCACCAGCGAGGCAAGCCCGGTGTAGCCGAACAGGTTGAGCACCTTGACCGGCCGCCGCGCCTTCTCGATCAGGCCGGCCATGTGGTCCCAGTGCGAGCCCTGCTCCGGAAACACCCCGACATGGCGAAAGGAGGTAAAGCGGCCGAGATAGTGGACGCCGTCATGCTTCATCGGCCAGGTCTCGCCAAGCGGCGTCTTCGGAAAACGCCAGCGGCCCATTCCCTCCTCGTCGGTGTCGCCGGTGAAGATCGCGTCGGCGCGGTTCCATTCGTTCTCGGGCAGCGCGCGGCGCCAGATCGCCTGGCCCTCGGGCCGGATGATGCGGTAGGGGCCGTACTGCTCCAGCTTCTCGCCATCGCCGCTGTCGAGCAGCGCGTAGTCGGCATCGGGCGCAACCTCGAGGATGAGCGGCAGCTTTTCGGCAGGCAGCGCGCCGGGGCGGCGAGGCAAATGCTGGCGCGGCGCCGGGTCCGGCGCCTGCCGACGCAAATCCTCACCGGCTTGCCGCTGTTGCGGCCGCCGCTGGTGTTCGCCGCGATTATGCCGCGCTGGCTTCAAGAAATGTCCTCAGGCTTCGGTGCGCCGCTTTTGGCACAGGGCGGGGAAGCGCGCAACGAAGAGACGCCGCGGCGGATTCTTCCTCCGTGGGCTCCTACGCCCGAACCCTCAACCCTTTGATACGTTGAACACCGCGATGGCGGCGGCGAGATCCTCCAGCGCCGCGCCCACCGACTTGAACAGCGTGATCTCCTCGGCGCTTTCGCGGCCGGACTTCTCGCCGCGCGCCAGTTCGTGCAGGTCGGCGACGATGGCTTCCGGCTTCAGCAGGCCGGAGGCGAGAGGCTGGACGATGTCGCCGGCTTCCTTGGTCGCGCCGGCCCGCGTGTCGACATAGACGCGGGCGCGGCGGATGGCGTCGTCGTCGCTTTCCCGCATGGCGGGCGTGAAGGCGCCGACGAGATCGACATGCGTGCCGGGCTTCAGCAGCGCGCCCTTGACAAGCGGATCGGTCGTGATGGTCGCGCAGGAAACGATATCGGCCCAGCCGAGCGCCGCGTCGAGGTCCTCGGTGGCCGCGGCGGAAAGACCGAGCTCCTGGAGCTGCGCCGCGACCTTCCCGGCATTGGCCGGGGTGCGGTTCCAGATGCGAATCTCGCGGATCGGCCGAACCGCCGCATGCGCCTGCGCCAGGAAAGGCGCCAGCGCGCCGGCGCCGACTACGAGAAGCTTCGAGGCATCCTTGCGCGCAAGATAGTCGGCGGCGAGCGCGGAGGCGCAGGCGGTGCGCCACAAAGTCAGCCGCTGTCCGTCGATCAGCGCCCTGGTCTCGCCTGTCCTGCCGTCGAGCAGCAGGTAGACGCCCATCACCGCCGGCTTGCCGATCGCATTATTGTCGGGCGAGACGGTGACGACCTTCACCCCCATATAGCCGCCGTCCGATGTGCCGGCCGCTCCGAAATCCGTCCAGGCCGGCATCAGCAGCAGCGTCGAGGCGGCGCCGTCAGGCCGCTCGACTGCGTGATGGTGCCGGACCGGCTGGACCGCGCCGGCCCTGAATGCGCCGCGCAGGGTTTCCACCAGGCTGGGGAAGGTCAGCGCGCGGTCGACATCTTCGGCGGAGAGGATCAGCATCCCGCGGCACTCCGGTTCGGTCGAAGCGTCACGGACGCGGCAGCTGGGGCGCCGGCTGGGCCGGTGCGCGGGCGGCCGCGGCCTGCCGCAGCATCTCGGCCTCCTGACTGCGCTGGCGCGCCAGCTTGCGGTAGCGGCCCTGCTTCACCCAGGTGGCAAGGCTGCCGATGATCATGCCGATCGCGATCGCCGCGAAGAGCAGCACGAAGAGCGGCAGTTGCCAGGTGAGCCCCGGATTGCCCGGATTGAACGGATCGAGGGTGAAGGAAGCCGGACCGCGGTTGGCGACGGCGAGCGCCACGAGAATGATGGCGACCGGCACGAAGACCGCGATCAGCACGAAACGGTTGAGCATCGGCGATTCCCAGGCGGCGGCTACTTGCCGCCGTTCAGCCTTTCACGCAACTCCTTGCCGGTCTTGAAGAACGGCACCCATTTCTCCTCGACCTCCACCGATTCGCCGGTTCTCGGGTTGCGACCGGTACGCGCCGGGCGGTTCTTGACCGAGAATGCGCCGAAACCGCGCAGTTCGACCCGGTTGCCTTCGGCAAGCGCGTCGGTGATCTCCTCGAAAATGGCGCTCACGATGTTCTCGACGTCCCTCAGGAACAGATGCGGATTGCGTGACGCGATAAGCTGCACGAGTTCGGATTTGATCATGAGCGCGGTCCCCGCCAATTATCGTTCTGTCGGAATATGCGGATGATTTTATTGTCTTTTTCAGTCGCCCAAAATGGCCTTTTCAGGTTGCCAGACTGATAGGAGACCGTCAAGAAACAAGCGCTCGCCGCCGAGTTCCCTCAGGAGAGCGGCGCCGTTGCCGGTCAGCCCGAACAATCTCGCCAGCGTGCCGGCCATCGCCTCGGAAGACAGGAACCAGCCGCCGTTCCTCGCCTTCCATTCGACCACCTCAAGGCTGCCGTCCACCCCCTTGGTGGAAAGCCAGCCGACCGCTTCGTCCTCGCCGCCCAGTTCGTCGACGAGCTTCTTCTGCAGCGCCTGCCGGCCGGTGAAGACCGATCCGTCGGCGATGGCGGTCACCTCGCTCCTCGTCAGGGGCCGGCGCTCGTCGACCAGGCCGACGAACCAGTCGTAGCTGTCCATGATCATCGAGCGGATCATCGCGCGCTCCTCGTCGGTGGTCGGGTTGAACGGCGACGGCTCCGCCTTCAGCGGCGACGACTTCACTTCCTCGAGCTTGATGCCGAGCTTCTCCATCAGCCCGGTGACATCGGGAAACTGCACCAGGACGCCGATCGAACCCACGATGGACGACTGGCGTGCGACGATGTGGTCGGTCGCGCTGGCGATCATGTAGCCCGCCGAAGCGGCGAGCGTTCCGACCTGGGCGACGACAGGCTTGTCCGCGGCGAGTTTCCTGATGGCGTTGAAGATGGCCTCGCCGCCCGCGGTGGTGCCGCCGGGCGAATCGATGGAAAGGATCACACCCTTCACGGCGCCCGACTTGCGGACCTTCTCCAGCCGCTCGAGCAATTCGTCGTCCTCGGTGATCGTCCCCTCGATGCGGACCTTGGCGATGTGGGCGACGGCCGTGCCGCCGAAATCGTCGCGCAGCATCCAGCCGGCGGCCGAAACCAGGCCTATCGCCGCGATGACGAGCGCGGCGATCCTCCAGAAGGTGAGCTTTCGCCGCAGGCGGCGTCGGTCGATCAGGTCGTCGGCGCGCAAGGCCATGGAAATCTCCTGTGCCGGCGGGAAGGAAGCGTTTTAGAACAAGCCCGCTTCTGCCGCTACCCGGTTTCTCCGCGCCTGCGACGTTCAGACCGGACCGGCAGGGTCTGGTCAAACTTCCCAAAATAACCATATTGGGATGCAAATCGCGATTGTGTAAGATTTCGTGATTACGTCGAAAGCGGTATCCGCCCTTTGCGCGGCTGCGGCCAGCCCTCGGCAGGAGCACTCGGGCGGCAGGATTTATTCGGAGTAATCCGGCCCCGCCGGACATTCCAGGATTGGTGAACGGAAGGCAGGCGCGTTGGCGCGATCGATCGAATCGACCGGCACACATGCAGATTTTGCGACCGGCGGCGGCGCAGCAGCAGATGCGCGCGCGGAAGCCTTCAGCCGCGCCCAGCGTCACTCGCGCCGGGTTCGCCGCCTGAAGATTGTGCTGCCGCTCCTCGCGGTCGTGCTTGGCGCCGGGTTTGTCGGCTATTCCTACCTCTCGACGCCCGCTTCGGTGTCCATCCAGACCGATGGCTCGGCCTTCGCCGAAGGCAAGCTGGTGATGAACAGCCCCAAGCTCGAGGGTTTCACCAAGGACGGCCGGCCCTATTCGGTGAACGCCAGCCGGGCGACCCAGGATTTCGACAAGCAGGACATCATCAGCCTTGACGGCATAGACGCCAAGATGCCGGTCGAGGCGGAGAATTGGGCGAGGGTAGAAGCCGTCAGCGGCGTCTACGACCGGACGGCCAACACGCTGGACGTGCCGACCGACATTTTGGTCACCACCACCGACGGCATGGTGGCCAGGCTGAAATCCGCCTATCTCGACATCAATAACGGCAGCTTGAAAAGCACGACGCCGGTCGATATCCAGTCGCATGGGTCACGCATCACCGCGGATTCAATGGCGGTGCTTGAAAACGGCAAGCGGGTGATTTTCGAGACGCGCGTGCGGGTTCACATCGACCCTGTCCAGTTGAAGGCTGCTCAGGCGGCCAGGGGAGACACGAATGCGTCGAACTAGGTCCTTCGTGGCGCTGGCGGCCCTCGCTGCGCTGTATCTGGGTTGCGGCGGCGCATTCGCGCAGCAGCAGAGTGCCGTCGAGAGCCGCCTGACCGGGCTGCGCCTCAACGGAAACGAGCCTATCGAGATCGAGAGCGACAAGCTCGAGGTCCGCGAAACCGAAAACAAGGCAATCTTCACCGGCAATGTCAGCGTCACCCAGGGGCCGACGATCCTGAAGTCGGGGACGATGACCGTCTTCTACGCCAAGGACGGCGGCTCGGCCGCCACCGGCTCGTCGAACATCGAGCGGCTGGAGGTCGACGGCAAGGTCTACGTCAAGTCGGACAAGCAGGTCGCCACCGGCGACAGGGGCACTTTCGACATGAAGACAGAGGTGCTGGTGCTCTCCGGCAACGAGGTGGTGCTGTCGGAAGGCAACAACGTGCTGCGCGGCTGCAAGCTGACGGTGCAGATGAAGTCGGGCCAGGCCCAGGTCGACGGGTGCTCGACGGGCAGCGGCAGCGGCCGGGTGCAGATGAAGCTCGACCCTTCTTCCAGACGGTAATGACGGAACATCCTTCTTTTCTGTCGCGCCTGTTCGGGCGGCGCGGTCCTGCCGCGCCTGCGGTGAAACGCAGCGAGATCGCCGCCTTCAAGGGAACGCTGATCGCCAAGGGCCTGACCAAGAGCTACAAGAGCCGGCGCGTCGTGAACGGCGTGTCGCTCGGCGTCAGGGCCGGCGAGGCCGTTGGCCTGCTCGGTCCCAACGGGGCCGGCAAGACGACCTGCTTCTACATGGTCACCGGGCTGGTGCCGGTCGACCAGGGCACGATCGAGATCGACGGCTTCGACGTCACCTCGATGCCGATGTACCGCCGCGCCAGGCTCGGCATCGGCTACCTGCCGCAGGAATCCTCGATCTTCCGCGGCCTGACCGTCGAACAGAACATCCGCGCCGTGCTGGAAGTGGTCGAGAAGAGCCGCAAGCAGCGCGAGCACGACCTCGATGCGCTGCTGGAGGAGTTCCACATCTCGCATCTGAGGAAGGCCGCATCGCTGTCGCTGTCGGGCGGTGAGCGGCGGCGCCTCGAAATCGCGCGGGCGCTGGCCAGCCGGCCGAACTACATGCTGCTCGACGAGCCCTTCGCCGGCATTGATCCGATCGCCGTCGCCGATATCCAGCAGTTGGTGCGGCATTTGACCGCTCGCGGCATCGGCGTTCTCATCACCGACCACAATGTACGCGAGACGCTCGGCCTCATCGACCGCGCCTACATCATCCATGCCGGCGAGGTGCTGACGCACGGCCAGGCCGACGAGATCGTCGCCAATCCTGAGGTTCGCCGGCTTTATCTCGGCGAGAGTTTTACGCTCTGACCATCGCCTGACGGTTCGCGTACCGGGCTTCCCATTTGTCACGATCGCGTGCGTGCTTGCGAAGCAACGTACGCGGAGCCCGTTTTTCCAGCCTTAAACGCTCCGGTAAGGCCGGGGCGCTACCTCGTTCTCCCTTGACAAGCAAAAGCCGGGCCACTTTCTATGGCTGGCATAATCCGCTGTGTGGGGCGGGCTAAGGGGCAAGAGCGGGGTCATAGAGTTCGCGTCATGGGACTGACGGCCAAACTGCAGTTGAGGCAGTCACAATCGCTTGTGATGACGCCGCAGCTCATGCAGTCGATCAAGCTGCTGCAGCTCACCCATCTGGAACTCGATCGTTTCGTCGACGAGGAGATCGAGCGCAACCCCCTGCTCGACCGCGCCGAGCCGCGCGACGATGCGGCAGCCGACCAGTTGCAGAAACAGGAAGGGCTCGCGGAAGCCGAGGGCGACTGGTTCGAGACCGAGGGCACCTGGACCGCCGAGGCGATCTCCGAGAAGCTCGACAGCTCGCTGGAGAACATCTTTCCCGACGATCCCGGAACCCAGGACCGGATCGGACCGGATCTCTCCGCCCAATGGAAGTCGGCCGGCGGCAGCGGCGGTGCGGCCGCCGGAGCGACCGACGGCTTCGACATGGACGACATGGCGGCGGCTTCAGTCACGCTGCGCGACCATGTCGGCGAGCAGATCGCTTTCGCCTTCGCCGATCCGGCGGCGCGGCTGATCGCCCGCGAGCTGGCGGAAAACCTGGACGATGACGGTTATATGCGGGCCGACACCGCGGAGATCGCCGAACGGCTCGGTGTCAGCCAGGACGACATCGCCTCGACGCTGTCCGTCTGCCAGACCTTCGAACCAACAGGGCTTTTCGCGCGCGACCTCGCCGAATGCCTCTCGCTGCAGCTTGCGCAGCGCGACCGGCTCGACCCGGCGATGCGAGGCCTGCTCGCCAATCTCGATCTTCTGGCGCGCCGCGATTTCGTCAGCCTGAAGCGTATCTGCGGTGTCGAGGAGGAGGACCTGCTCGACATGCTGGCGGAGATCCGCGCGCTCGACCCGCAGCCCGGGACGCGCTTCGCCGGCGGCAACACCGACGCGATCGTCGCCGATGTCGAGGTGCGCGCGGCCGGCGATGGCAGCTGGGCGGTCGAGCTCAATCCCGACACGCTGCCGAGGGTTCTCGTCGACCATATCTATTTCGCGCGAGTGGCCGGCCGCGCCAAGAACCAGGCCGAGAAGGACTTCCTGTCCGAATGCCTGCAGAACGCCAACTGGCTGACCAGGAGCCTCGACCAGCGGGCCAAGACCATCCTGAAGGTCGCCTCCGAGATCGTGCGCCAGCAGGACGCCTTCCTGGCCCACGGCGTCAGGCACCTCAGGCCGTTGAACCTGCGCACGGTCGCCGACGCCATCGGCATGCATGAATCCACGGTCAGCCGCGTGACCGCCAACAAATACATGCTGACGCCGCGCGGCGTGTTCGAACTGCGCTACTTCTTCACGGCGGCAATCGCCTCGGCCGGCGGCGGCGACGCCCACTCGTCGG
>JAEYXI010000246.1 GCA_023428515.1 Pseudomonadota bacterium
CGAGAAGAACAGCGTCTGCCGCGTGAAGGGAATGAGCCTGGCGATGCGTTCGATGTCGGGGATGAAGCCCATGTCGAGCATGCGGTCGGCCTCGTCGATGACGAGGATCTCGACGCCGTTGAGCAGCAGCTTGCCGCGCTCACGGTGGTCGAGCAGGCGGCCGGGCGTGGCGATCAGGACGTCGGCGCCGCGCTCGAGCTTCTTGTCCTGCTCGTCGAAGGAGACGCCGCCGATGAGCAGCGCGATGTTGAGCTTGTTGTTCTTGCCGTACTTGACGAAATTTTCTTCCACCTGCGCGGCGAGCTCGCGCGTCGGCTCGAGGATCAGCGTGCGCGGCATACGGGCGCGGGCGCGGCCCTTTTCGAGGCGCGTGAGCATCGGCAGCACGAAGGCTGCCGTCTTGCCGGTGCCGGTTTGCGCGATGCCGAGCACATCCTTGCCCGTCAGGGCATGCGGGATGGCGCCCGCCTGGATCGGCGTGGGCTGCGTGTAGCCGGCGTCGGTGACTGCGGAAAGGACCTTCGGCGAAAGGCCAAGGTCTGCGAATTTCAACGCTTCTTGAGCGGTCGTGATGTCTGAGGACAATTGTTTGGCTTGCTTCGGCTTGTTCCAGGCGCGGCCCCAACGCCGCGGCAGGCGCCCGCGCACCTGCTATTTTTGTGCATTGCGATAGGCTCACCCCAGCGGAATGTCAACTTAAATGCCGGTAATGTTGGCATCACGACTGGGTTATGATTAGCGGCTAACATTAATCGTGAGCCGGATTTGAACGATCCTCAGTAGCGGAACTGCTCTGCCAGGATGCGTTCGTTCCACGAATGGCTGGGGTCGAAGAGCAGCGTCGCCGTCTTCGTCTGCGACTCCCGGACGGTGACCGAGATCACCGACTTCACCTCGACATGGTCGGCCGACGCGTTCACCGGCCGCTTGCCTGATTCCAGCATGTCGAAGCGCACCGTCGATTTGTTCGACAGCAATGCGCCGCGCCAGCGGCGGGGGCGGAACGGGCTGACGGGCGTAAGTGCGAGCAGCGGCGCGTCGAGCGGCAGGATCGGCCCGTAGGCGGAGAGGTTGTAGGCCGTCGAGCCGGCCGGCGTCGCGACCAGGACGCCGTCGCAGTGCAATTCCTCGAGGCGGACATGGCCGTCTATGGTGATCCTGATCTTCGCCGTCTGGTAGGATTGGCGCCAGAGCGCGACCTCGTTGATGGCGAGCGCCGTCTGCGTTCCGCCGGCCTCAGTCTCCGCCTCCATCTCGAGCGGACGGATGGTCTCCGGCAATGCTGCGGCGATGCGCTCCTGCAGCCCCTCGGCGCGAAACTCGTTCATCAGGAAGCCGATCGTGCCGCGATTCATGCCGTAGACGCGCTTGCCCGTGCTCATCGTCTCGCGCAGCGTCTGCAGCAGGAAGCCGTCGCCGCCGAGCGCAACGACGACGTCCGCCTCGTTGATCGGGTTCTGTCCGTAGCGCTCGATGAGTTCGGCAGCGGCCGAGCGCGCGTCCTCCGCATCCGACGACACGAAGGCAAGCCGATTGGTGGCCGATTTGTTGCGGGGCTTGGTCATGCGCATCGCGGCTGTTTGTTGGCGGCGGTGACCGGTAGCACGGGGAAGGGGGGATGCAAAGGGAACGGCGTGCGGCGCCGGTCGGCTTATTCGCAGACCATGTGCACGCGGCCGCCTTCGCTGACGTTCTTGCAGGCGAGATTACCGCTTCCCGACGTGACGACCGGGGGCCGGGTCTTCCTTCGGGGCGCCGCTCTTTTCGAAGGCGGTGGCGGGAAGTTCTCGGCGACGGGCACAGGCTCCGGCTTGCGCTTCATCCAGGAGGGGATGAGCGGCTCCGCCGATGGCAGATGGAGGCTGGGCAACGCCACGGGCTTGTCCATGACGATGGTGCCGTCCGACGTACGCGAACAGGCCGCAAGCGGCAGCATCATGCTGCCCGCCACGACGATCATGCTCATCCTGCGCATTTCGGCCATCAGATAATCCGGAGACTGCTAATATTTCGTGCCACGAAGATCGTGGAGATTTTGGGGCGGACGTAGATTTCTGGTGCCCCCGGACGGGATTGAACCGCCGACCTTCGGTTTACAAAACCGCTGCTCTACCGCTGAGCTACAAGGGCATGGGGCGCCCGTTAGCATATCTCGCGCGCCAGTAAAATGGGGAGTGCGCGCTCGCTGCGCAATCTCGAATGGGAGTGCCGTCCCACCTGGGGTATTGGCATCCTCCTCCCAGCATTTCGGGAGGCTCAGGAATGGGAGGAAAAACCCGCCATGAAATGGGCGGGGAGAATTCCTACATCCATAACGCGGCTGCTGGGGCCGCAGGAGATTGTCGCGGATGCTCAGATTCGTCGTGATTGGCTTGATCGTGATCCTGGCCTGGGTCGTGCTGCTGAAGCTCACGCGCGACATCAGGGCGGCGAAGGTCGACTGGAAGGGCTGGGCCTTCATCGCGGGCTTCATAGCGCTCGCCTTTTATCTCAGGCATGTGACTGGGATCGGCGAATTCTGAGGGCAGTGAGGTCGTTCGGCCGTCATC
>JAEYXI010000284.1 GCA_023428515.1 Pseudomonadota bacterium
GTGGTTTCTACGTGCCGACGCCTGGACATACCCGCGTCTTGTCCCCGTCGCTTTCGCGCGGGGAGTCTGGGAGCTCTGGAACGACCCTCGGCCTCCACGGCCACGTTAGCCGTCTTAACCGAGCGCCGGTCCCTCCCCGCAGACCACCGTCATGATCGGCGTTCCCGCAGGAGAAACTGGACGGATTATGCGGGAGGCCGGAGGGGTGTGAATGAAAAGGCCCGAAATTTCTATCGGTATCGAATGAAATCAATGGGTTGACTGGAAAATCTTTCCACACCTCCCGCACGCCTGAGAAAATCGATATCAGAGAGCGCCAACGCCGTCGCGGTCGGCCGGGAACACAAGCCGATGCGAAGCGTTCATGTGCCATGGTTCAAACGGCCGCTTTTCTGCGCAGTCTCGAGCGGCGCGACAGTCTCAGCGACGACGAGATCAGGATTATCAGTGAACTTCCGGCGCGCCCTGCTGTGTTTGCAGCAGGCGAAGAGATCGTCATGGAGGGAACGCGGCAAAAGGACAGTTGCCTCGTGACATCAGGCTTCGCCGCGCGCAGCCAGTCGCTGCGATCGGGAGAACGGCAGATCACCGCGGTCCACGTGCCCGGCGACTTCGTCGACCTGCACTCGATGATGCTGAAGGTGATGGATCACAGCGTGGTGGCGCTAGGCCCCTGCAAGGTCGCTTTCATCCCGCATGAGAGGATCCGGGAGGTGACCGAGAAAAGCCCTCACCTCGCCCGCATGTTCTGGCTGTCGACCACGATCGACGGCGCTATCCAGCGCACATGGATCACCTGCCTCGGCCGCCGTTCGGCCGAGCAGCATCTCGCACATCTGATCTGCGAGCTCTACGTGCGGCTGGAAGCAGCCGGCGTCGCGTCGGACCTCATTTTCGAGTTTCCCGTCACGCAAGCGCAACTTGGCGACGTGCTCGGACTTTCGGTCGTCCATGTGAACCGCAAACTCCAGGACTTGCGAGCGGCGGGCCTGGTCGAATGGCGCGACGGCAAGGTGAAGATCCGCGACTTCGAAAGGCTTGCGCAACTGGCGGAATTCGACCCCACCTATCTCAGCCTGCAACGTGAATCGCGGTAGGTCCGGCGACCCTTCCGACGTCCAGCCTGTTCGGCCGTGGCCAACAAAGCAAAGACCCGCTGCCTGAGGGGAAAGCAGCGGGTCTTTTCGGGCAGAAGCCCATGATCACCAGGGCGGTGACCGGAGATTCAACGGGAGAGGATTCGAATGGTTCCGGCCGGAGAGGCAGGCCGTCAAATTACCGCACTGGGCCGCCGGGACAGGACAAGCGGCTCGGACGCTTCGCGGTGATCGAACACGACCGCCATGGTCCTACCAGTCGCGATCCGGACGATGGATTCCAGAACCGTGTCGTCTGTCTCCAGGCTGGCAGGTGCTGTCGTGTGGAAGCCGTTCAACAGCGAGCGCGTGGAAACCGGTTGCCCGAGCGGATGACCCGAAAGCAGAGCGGAAACAACCTCATCGCAGGTTGGCGTCCGATCGGTGTTGAAACTTGTGCCGCTCATCAGTCCGATCTCCGCTGGATGGACTTCACGAAAATGATCGTACGCCCTCTATGGGGAATAGCGAGCGGAATTGTGGTCCTACCAGCGCGCGGCACGATTACGCTGCGTCAGCGATAGCCCGTCGCATCGGCAGGCTTGTCGGTTTCCTGCACTTCCACGATGTAGCGCCATGCGTCCGGCTGGGAGCCGTCGAGATCGGTGAAGCCGTAGACCTTCGCCAGGCCGCCGCTGGACAGCGACTGGCCGTTGAAACGCGCGCGGTGGGGATCGGCGGCGAGCGCGGCGACCGCACGGCCAACGAAGCGCGGCGTCTCGGAGATGACGAAATGCGGCACGTTCTTCGTCGCGTCGCGCCAATTGTCTTCCCTGACCCCGAAATGCTCGAGCATCATCTCGGAACGCAGCCAGCCCGGCGTGATCGAGACGGCGGAGGCAGCATGCTTTGCCAGATCTTTGGCATGCGCCCAGGCCATGCGGTTCACCGAGACCTTGGCGAGGTCGTAGAAGGGCGACAGGCGGTAATGCTCGGCGTTGTATTCGGCGGTGCCGTCGGTGACCTCGACGAGAAGTCCGCCCGGGCGCTCGATGAGCAGCGGTAGGGCGTGATGAGCGGTGATCAGATGCGTGTCGACGCCGAGGCGCAGCAGGCGCAAGCCATTCTCCAGATCATGTTCCCAGACCGACTTGTCCCATTCGAAGAGAAGCTCACCGCCCCAGACGTCGTTGATGAGTATGTCGAGGCGACCCTGCTCGGCGCGGATGCGCTCGACCAGCGCCTTCACCTCTTCCGAGACGAGATGGTCGGTCGGGACGGCGATGCCCTTGCCGCCCGCGGCGGTGACGAGGTCGGCGGTTTCCTCGATCGTCTCCGCTCGCTTGTATTCGGACTGGCGTTCGCGCGTGGTGCGGCCGGTGACGTAGACGGTGGCGCCAGCCGCACCGAGCTCCACTGCAATTCCCCTGCCCGCTCCGCGCGTCGCGCCCGCGACCAATGCGACCTTGCCTTCGAGGGTCATGGCATCCTCCATTCGCTCGGGCCGGCTTGGCAGCCGGCGATAAATCATTTATAAACAACTATTCATTTATAAACGAGAGTCAATATGCCCCGCAAAAAAACGCTCTCCGACGAACAGGTCCTGGCGACGGCCCACAGGCTCATCCATGAGGCCGGGCCGGAGGCGCTGACGTTCGACAGGCTGGCAAAGGCGAGCGGCCTGTCGCCGGCGACGCTGGTGCAGCGTTTCAAGACCAAGGCCGGGCTGAAGCGCGCTGCGCTGCTGCAGGCCTGGGACCAGTTGGACGAGAAGACGAGAAGCCTGGCCGACGACGACCTGCCAAAGACGCCGGAAGGCGCGATTGCGATGCTGGTGGGGTTGTCGGGAAGCTATGGGGGCATAGAGGCCTATGCCGAGGGGCTGATGGTGCTGCGCGAGGATTTTCGCGATCCCGACCTGCGGGCACGCGGCGCGGCCTGGAAGGAGGCGCTCTCCACCGCGCTGGACGAACGTTTCGCAGAGATTTCAGGCGCGCCGCGCGACATCGGCCTGCTGCTGGCCACCCACTGGCAAGGCTCCCTGCTCTGGTGGGGGTTCGACCCCAGGGAGGAGATCGGCGCCTATGTTCAGAAGGCACTGGAGCGCTTCGTCGACAGCATCGTGCCGGCTGGTGCTAGAGCTGGGCCTCGATAGCGGCCTTGTCGATGACGGACCATACTTTCCAGATCCGTTCGTCCCTGAATTCGTAGAAGACGTTCTCGGAGAAGGAGACCCTCTTCCCATTCACCGGCAAGCCGAAAAGAATCCCTGTCGGCGTGCAGTCGAACCGCAGGCGGCTGGCGACACGGGGCGGTTCGCAGACCATGAGATCGATCTCGAAATGCAGATCGGGGATCGCGCGAAAATCGCCCTCGAGCATGGCGCGATAACCCGACAAGGCGATCGGCTTGCCATTGTACTCGACCTCCCCGTGCACGAACCGGCCGAGGTTCGGCCAGTCCTGCGCGTTCAGGCAGGCAATGTAGCCGCGGTATATGTCGCAAAGCTCAGCTTTCGCCATGGCGTCGCTCCGTGTTCCTGTGACACGGGAATTCCGCAACCGCCGCCAAAATACAAGCCCGGCATTCGAGTTGCGTCGGTCGGCAGCTATTGCGTCGCCTCCTGCCTTCGGCGATGCTCGCCAGCAAGGGAGGACCCCATGACGAAGAGAAATATCCCAGCGCTCTTGCTGCTTCTGGCCGCCGCCGCATGCACGTCGACGCCTCAGGCGTCCAACACGGCATCGCCCGCGCGGCCCGGAGGAGCCGCTGCGGAAATAACGCTAACCGATGCCGAGCGCAGCACCATCGAAGCCGCCGTTCGCGCGCGCGCCGGCCAGCCATCCGCGCCCTTCCGCACAATAATCGCCCAGCGCGACCGTGGCGGATCGGTGACGGTTTGCGGCTATTTCAACCCGGGGACCGGCGACACGCCTTTCGTCGGCACGCTGAGCGAAGGCGCCTTCATCGTATCTGATATCGGCGGCCCGACCGAGCGGACCGTCACCGTCCAGAAGGCCTGCCACGGTAGCGGAATATACATCTGAGGCGAACGCCACCCAAGCAGATGCCAGCACTGTGCGCCCGTCGACCTGCTGGCACACATGCCGACGAAATCAAGCTCCGAATTGTGGGATTTGTCGGACAATATTGCGATTGACTCCGTTCGAGAGGTCCGTTTAGCTGGCCTCGGAAACTCGAAATTCTGGCGGTTCTGAGGATTGCGCGTTGGAGGGCGCGCTACGGGTTTCGTACCGGGGAGTCGGTCACGGATCCCCCTTGCAATCCCCTGCCCTGGATACCGTCGCGTTTCCGACACCGAACAACGGAAAGGGAGGAATTCATGAAGCTCAGACTTGCAAGCGCCCTGCTGGTGACTGCCGCATTGTTGGCGACCGGCGCCGTGGCGCAGGAGAAGAAGCAGCTCGCCTTCGTCGTCAACGGCGCTTCCGACTTCTGGAAGCTCGCCGAGGCCGGCGTGAAGAAGGCGCAGGGAGAACTGCCCAATTACGATCTCTCGCTGAAATATCCCGAGCAGGCCGCCGCCGCCGTGCAGCAGCGCCTGATGGAGGATCTCGTCGCCGGCGGCGTGTCTGCGATCATGGTGAGCGCCGTCGATCCGAAATCCTCGACCGATTCGCTGAACAAGATCGGCGCGCAGGTGCCGCTCTTCACCACCGACAGCGACGCGCCCGACACAAACCGCATCGCCTATATCGGCTCGTCCAACACCGAAGCGGGCAAGCAGGCGGGCGAAATCGCGCTGAAGGCGTTGCCTGACGGCGGCCAGTGCATCGGCTTCGTCGGCCTGCCCGGCGCGGACAATGCGCGCGAGCGCATCGAAGGCATGAAGGCCGCGATCGCCGGTTCGAAGGTCGAACTGATCGACGTGCGTGGCGACGACATCGACCAGACCCGCGCCAAGCGCAACGTCGAGGACGCGCTGGCCGCAAACCCCGACATCAAGTGCATGGTCGGCTTCTATTCCTACAACCCGCCGCGCATCTACGAGGTGCTGAAGGAGAGCGGCAAGCTCGGCCAGGTGACGGTCATCGCCTTCGACGAAGACCCGATCACGCTGGGCGGCGTGCGCGAAGGCACGATCGCCGGCACGGTCGTGCAGGACCCGTACGAATGGGGCTACCAGGGCATGAAGCTGATGGCCAAGTATCTGGAAGGCGACAAGTCGGTCGTACCGGAGAACAAGCTGATCATCGTGCCCACCAAGATGATCGACAAGGCCAATGTCGATGCATTCGAGGCGGAACTGAAGTCGCGCATCAGCGGCGGCTGACGCCTTGGAGCGAACAGGCCGGTCTATTCTCCCAGCCGGCCTGTTCGGCGCATGTCCCCATCCCGACGAACAACCAGCATAGTTCGCCGATGCCCGATCCTTTCCTGAAGATGACGGGAATCTCGAAGGTCTATCCCGGCATCAAGGCCGTGGATGACATCAGCCTTTCCGTCAGCCAGGGCGAGGTGATCGGCCTCGTCGGCGAGAATGGCGCCGGCAAGTCGACGCTGATGAAGATACTCGGCGGCGTGGTCGCGCCGAGCGCCGGCACGATCACGCTCGACGGTGTCGAGATGGACAGGCTGACCGTCGGCGGTTCGATGCGCGGCGGCATCGCCTTCGTGCACCAGGAACTGAACCTCTTCGAGAACCTGACCGCGGCAGCGAACATCTTCATCGGACGCGAGCCGCTGAAGGGCGGACCGCTGCGGCTGATAGACGAGCGCGAGCTGAACCGGCGCGCCGAACCTTACCTGAAGCAGCTCGGCGCGGATTTTTCGGCCGAGACGCAGGTGGCCTCTCTGTCGCTGGCCCAGATGCAACTGGTCGAGATCGCCAAGGCGCTGTCGTTGAAGGCGCGGCTGGTCATCATGGACGAGCCGACGTCGAGCCTGACCGCATCCGAGACTGAGCGGCTCCTCAAGATCATCGCTCGGCTGAAGGCCGAAGGCGTATCGGTCATCTTCATTTCGCACCGTCTCGCCGAGATCGAGCATTCGGCCGACCGGGTCGTCGTGCTGCGCGACGGCAAGCGTGTCGCCGAACTTGGCAAACTGGAGATTCATGCCGAGACGATGATCCGCCAGATGATCGGCCGTGACCTGAAGACGCTCTACCGAGCGCCTGCCAATCCGCCGGGAGAACCGATACTCGAACTCGCCGGCGTCAGGACATCCTATCGGCCGGAACAGGCCGTCAGCCTGTCTGTCAGGCGCGGCGAAATACTCGGGCTAGCCGGCCTGGTCGGCTCAGGCCGCACCGAGCTGGCGCGCAGCATCTTCGGCCTCGAGCCGCTGAAGGGCGGCGAGGTGAAGATCAAAGGGGCTGCCGTCTCGATTGCGTCGCCGAGCGCGGCGATCGCACAAGGCCTCTATTTGGTGCCGGAGGACCGCAAGCGTTCCGGCCTGATCCTCGACTTTCCAATCCGCGAAAACATCACGCTCGCCAATCTCGAAGCGCATGCAAAGCGCGGGCTGATCGATTTCGGCGCCGAGGAGAAAGATGCGCTGAAGCAGCGCGAACGGCTGGACATACGTACGCGCGGGGTCTCCGCCCCTGCCGGCTCGCTGTCGGGCGGCAACCAGCAGAAGGTCGTGCTGGCGAAGTGGCTGTCGATGGAGCCCCAGGTGCTTATCTTCGACGAGCCGACGCGCGGCGTCGACGTCGGCGCGAAGAGCGAGATCTATCGGCTGATGCGCGAGCTCTCCGACCACGGCGTCGGCATATTGATGATCTCTTCCGACATGGAGGAGGTGATCGGCGTCAGCGACCGCGTCGCGGTCATGCATGAGGGCCGCATCTCCGGCTTCCTCGAACGCGGCGAGCTCAGCGAGCAGTCGATCTTGTCGCTCGCGGTCGGTAGGATCGCGGCATGAAGCACATCAAAGGCCAGGACCCCAACCTCACCGGAAACCGCGACCGATGATCAACCGCAAGGATCTCTGGCTTCTCATCCTCATCATCGTCGTCGGCACCGTGGTGGCGATCATCAACCCGCGCTTCCTGTCGCCGATCAACCTGTCGAACACGGCGAACCTGATCGGCCTGTTCGGCATATTCGCCGTCGCGCAGGCCTTCGTCATCATTTCGGGTGGCATCGAGCTGTCGGTCGGCTCGATCATCGCGCTGCTTGGCGTCGTCTTCGTCGACCTCGTCGCGAGCGAGGCGGTGAACCCGGGCCTCGCCTTCGCAATCGTGGTGGCGATCGGCTGCCTGATCGGCCTGCTGCACGGTTTCCTGGTCGCCAGGCTCGGGCTGCAGCCCTTCGTGGTGACGCTCTGCGGCCTGCTCATCTATCGCGGCATCGCGCGCTACTACACCGAGGACGCCACGGCGGGTTTCCCGTTCGGCGCCAGCTTCCCGACGCTCGAATGGCTGACCGCCGGACGCTTCTACGGCATCCCGCACAGCCTGATCGCCTTCATCGTGATCACGCTCATCATGGGCGTGGTGCTGCACAAATCGGTGTTCGGCCGCTATCTTTTCGCGGTCGGCAAGAACGAGGAAGCGGCGCGCTACAGCGGCATCCATACGGCGCGCATCACCATCGCGGCCTATGTGATCTGCTGCGGGCTGACGGCGGTGGCGGCCGTCTTCATCGCCATGTATACGCGCTCGATCTCGCCCTCTTCGCACGGCAATTTCTACGAGCTCTACGCCATCGCGGCCGCGGTGCTGGGCGGCTGCTCGCTGCGCGGCGGCGAAGGCTCGATCGTCGGCGTGGTGCTCGGCACAGTGCTGCTGCAGGTGCTGCAGAACCTCGTCAACCTGCTCGGCATTCCGAGCTCGCTGAACTTCGCCGTGATGGGCTCGGTGATCCTGATCGGCGTGCTGGCCGACCAGCAGATTTCCAGGCGGGCGGCGCGCGTGAAGGCGCCGGCTGGTTAGCACGCGGTTCGGTGGCCGTTCTTCACCAGGTAGCTCGGCTTGTACATGGTGACGAGTTCTTCCGCGGCGGTCGGGTGCACGGCCATGGTGCGGTCGAAATCGTCCTTGGTGAGTCCGGCCTTGAGCGCGATGCCTAGAAGCTGAGCCATCTCGCCTGCATCGGGCCCGAGTATGTGAGCGCCGAGAACCAGACGCGTCTCTGCGTCGACGACGAGCTTGGTCAGCATCCGGTCCTGCCTGCCTGAGAGCGTATGTTTCAGCGGACGGAACGAGGCGCTGTAGATTTCGAGATTGTCGAAACGCTTCGCCGCCTCGTCCTCCGACAGGCCCACCGTGCCGATCTCGGGCTGCGAGAAGACGGCAGTGGGAATGCAGTCGTGGTCGGGATCGCTAGGGTTGTCCTTGAAGACGGTCTCGACGAAGCACATCGCCTCATGGATCGCGACCGGCGTGAGCTGCACGCGGTCGGTGACGTCGCCGATCGCCCAGATGTTCCGGACATTGGTGCGGGAATGGGAATCGACCAGGATCTCGCCTCGGACCCCGGTCTTCACACCGACAGCTTCGAGCCCGAGGTCCTCGGTGTTGGGGATGCGGCCGATGGCAAGCAGTATCTCGTCGGCGACAAGCACGTCGCCGTCATTGAGGGTGGCGTCGAGCCTGCCGTCCTCACGCCTCTCGATCCGCTCGAAGATGGTGTGGCAGCGTATGCGGATGCCCTTTGCGGTCATCTCCTCGTGCAGCCGGCTGCGCAAATCCATGTCGAAGCGCTGCAGGATCTCCTTGCCGCGATAGATCAGCGTCGTGTCGACGCCGAGGCCGTGAAAGATGTTGGCGAACTCGACGGCGATATAGCCGCCGCCGGCGATGGTGATCGCCTTGGGCAGCCTAGGCAGGTCGAAAGCCTCGTTGGAGAAGATGCAATGCTCGTGGCCGGGGAGCGCCGCATGCGGGTTCGGGCGCCCGCCGGTGGCGATGAGGATGTGTTCCGCCGTGACCGTGCGGTCCTCGTTCTCGATACGCACGGTGTGCGCATCGACGAGCGTGGCGCGGCTGTGGAACGTGTCGCCACCCGCTTTCTCGACGCCGCCCTGGTAGACGCTGGAGAGCCTGGCGATCTCCTTGTCCTTGTTGGCGATCAGCGTCGGCCAGTCGAAGCTCGCCTCGGGCACCGTCCAGCCATAGCCTTCGGCATCGGCGAAATGCTCGGGGAATTGGGAGGCATAGACGAAGAGCTTCTTGGGCACGCAGCCGCGGATGACGCATGTGCCGCCGAAGCGGTATTCCTCGGCGATGGCCACGCGCTTGCCGAGCGAGGCCGAGACACGCGCGGCGCGCGTGCCGCCCGACCCGCCGCCGATGACGAAAAGATCATAGTCGTATCGGGACATGGCTCAGGTCTCCGCAGTAACTGGAATGGTCCCGCAGAATTGCTGAACCATTCCAGCCATTTGTCCTTGCGCAATTCCGGACGCAAAACCACTGCGCACGTTTTCTGGAATTGCTCTAGCGGATGACAGTTAGGAGGGGATGGCCAAAAAGAAAAGCCCGGCGCTTGGCCGGGCTTTGGTCCACGCGAAGGGCGCGGGCTTACTGGATCGGCGCGTCGAGGCCTTGCAGCGCCGGCGCTTCGCCTTCGGGAGCGGCAGCGCCACCCTCGGGTGCGGGAGCCGGGGCCGGCGTGGCGCCACCCTGCGGCGCGGCATTGCCGCCGGCGGCCTTGTCGGCCGCCACCTGGGCGTCGACGATGTCCGAAATCTGCTTGCCGACTTCCGTCGCGAGGTCGCGCGAAATGCCGCGCTGCCAGATCTCGGCGGCCTTGACCACCTCGCGGGCGACGATCGGACCGGAGGCGAGCAGCTTCTTGCCGGTCTCGCTATTGTAGAAAGTGGTGATGGCGTTCAGCTCTTCCTCAGTGAAGATCTTGGCGTAGGCGATCGCCGCCTCGCGCTCGAGATCGGCGCGGCGGCCGGCAAGTCCAAGCGCCTTCTCGTCGACCGTCGCGATGATCACGTCGGTCAGGTCGGGATTCTGCTGGATGAGTTCCTGCTTGAGCGTCTGCGCCGCGGCAGGAAGAATCACATCATAGTTGTTGGTGGCGTGCACGGCGGTGATTGCCGCCCGCGCTGCCTTGAGGTGCGTCTCGGAGACCTCCTGGGCATTGGCCTGCACGGCTGCCGCTGCGACAAAGGCCGAGGCTGCCAGGACGGCGGCGGTTCGGCGTACGCGGTTGATCAATTTCATGATCCTAAAGAACTCCCTGGTTTGTCAGTTCGCCTGGACGGTCCTGATCCCGTCGGCGCCGGCGACGATCGCCAGCTTGGCCAAGCCCAGGAACAGTCCGTGCTCGACGACTCCCGGTATGGCGTGAAGAGCATTCGACAGCGCTCTTGTATCCGGAATGCGGCCAAAAGATGCATCCAGGATCAAATGCCCGCCGTCTGTAACAAAAGGCTGACCGTTCGTCACCCTCAATGTCAGCGGCCCCGACAGGCCGAGTTCGCCGGCGGCGCGGACAATCGCAAGCTCGGTCGCCTTCAGGCCGAAGCGGTTGACCTCGATGGGCAGGGGAAAGCGGCCAAGCGCCGGCACGATCTTGCTTTCGTCGGCAATCACGATCATGCGCGCCGACGCGGCCGCGACGATCTTTTCGCGGAGCAACGCCCCGCCGCCGCCCTTGATCAGGGCGAGTTCCGGCCCGATTTCGTCCGCCCCGTCGATCGTAAGGTCGAGTTCCGGCGTCTCGTCGAGCGTCGACAGGCCGACGCCGAGTTCGGCACAAAGCGCTGCGGTGCGCTCGGAGGTCGGCACGCCGATGATCTTCATGCCGGCTGCGACCTTCTCGGCAAGCAGGCGGACGAATTCGGACGCGGTCGAGCCGGTGCCGATGCCAAGCCGCATGCCGTCCTGGACATGCGCAAGGGCTGCCCGCGCCGATTCGATCTTCAGTGCCTTCGCATCCATCCCGTCGACCATTCCTGTAATGTCGGGCGCTCCTAGCATCTTTGCCAAGGGCGGCAAAGGCCCGGCGGTGCGCCACTTGTGGGCAGGAGCGTCAAAAGGTCCTGATGGCGCTGCTTGCACCGCACCCCGGCGAAGGGTACGGCCAACCGTCGCCAGCTTTCTCCGCGGCGTTTCGACAACAGGACCGGTAGAGATGAGCAAGCCGATCATCGTTTTCGACCTCGACGGAACGCTCGTCGACACCGCGCCCGACCTGCTGGACAGCCTCAACCACACGCTGGATGCCGGCGGCATCACCCGCACGGACGCTGCAGGCTTCCGCCAGTTCGTCGGCCATGGCGGCCGCGTGATGATCGAGCGCGCCTACCAGGCGCAGCAGCGCGCCCTCCCCGTGGACGAGCACGACCGGCTGTTCGCGCTGTTCCTGGAGCATTACGGCTCCAACATCCCCGGCCTGTCGAAGCCCTATCCCGGCGTCGTAGAGGCTCTGGAGCGCTTCCGGACCGCCGGCTACCTGCTCGCGGTCTGCACCAACAAGACGGAAGAGTTCTCAAAGCGGCTGTTGGTGGAACTCGGCATGAGCGGCTTCTTCGCGGCGATCTGCGGCCAGGACACTTTTTCGCACCGCAAGCCGGACCCCAGGCACCTGACCGAGACGATCGGGCTTGCCGGCGGCGACGCAGCAAAGGCGGTCATGGTCGGCGATTCCAGGACCGACATCGACACGGCCAAGGCCGCAGGCATTCCTGTCGTCGCCGTCGATTTCGGCTATACGGACCGCCATGTCAGGGAATTCGAGCCGTCGAAGGTGATCTCGCATTTCGACGAGCTGACCCTCGACTTGGCCGAAGGCCTGATCGCCGCGGCGCGCGGCTGACGGCAACTTGACTTCGAAGGCGGCCGCAGCCTATATCGCGGCGCGCTACGGCCTCAGGGCCGACGGCGGGCGATTAGCTCAGCGGGAGAGCACACCCTTCACACGGGTG
>JAEYXI010000286.1 GCA_023428515.1 Pseudomonadota bacterium
AACATAGGCTGCCTGATGCGAAAACGGGCCGCGCTTGGCGCGGCCCGTTCCGGCGAAATCCCCAGTTTCGCAGTTTAGCCTGAGACGGCTCTCCCCCCAAGCGCCGGCTTGCCCCCAAGCCGACGCCATTCCTGTCCGCGTTTAGCGGAAGAGCGAGAGGATCGACTGCGAGTTGCCGTTGGCGATCGACAGCGCCTGGATGCCGAGCTGCTGCTGGACCTGCAGGGCCTGGAGGCGGGTCGATTCCTTGTTCATGTCGGCATCTACGAGCTGGCCGACACCACGATCGATGGAGTCCATCAGGCTGGTGGTGAAGGTCTTCTGGAGGTCGATGCGGTTCTTGGCGGCGCCGAGGTTGGTGGCCGCCGTGGTCATCTCCTTCAGAGCGCCTTCGACCTTGGCGATCATGCTGGTGATGAAGCCATCCGTCACACCGCTTGCGGTGATGTCGAGGTTGTGGACGGAAATGCTGGCGATGGATGTCGCGGTGGCGTCGGCGGTCGCGGCGTCGGCGGCTGCCGCGGTGTGAGCGTCGGCATCCGACTCTCCAGCAGCGAGTTCGGCGGCATAAGACGCATCATAGGCGGACTGGGCCGCCGTCGAGCTCCAGATCGAGGTCTCGCGGTCGAGAATGCCGTCATTCTTCACGGCGGTGGCCGTGCCGTTGTCGAACAGCTTGATGCCTTCGATCTTGACGTCGATCGTGCCGAGTGAAACCGAGCCCGAAGATGCACGGTTGAAAGAGGCGACGATCTTGACGTCCTGCTGGACGGCGTCGGCAGTGCCCGCGGCCGCGCCGGCCGCCGTCTTGTCGGAGGTGACCGAGAGGAAGTTGGCACCGGAGAAGGTCGCGGCGTCGGCGTAGCTCTTCAGCTGACCCTGCAGCGCGTCGATCTCGGTCTGGATCTTGGCCTTGTCGGCGGCGCTGGCGCCGTTGGCGGCGACGAGCTTCACCTTGATGTCGTTGACGATGTCGATCGCCTTGTTCATGCCGGTGTAGGCGGTGTCGACCTTGGAAGCGCCGAGACCGAGCGAATCCTGGACGGTCGACAGAGCCTTGTGGTCCGAGCGCATCGTGGTGGCGATCGACCAGTAGGCGGCGTTGTCGGAAGCCTCGGCGACGCGATAACCCGTCGAAATGCGGCTCTGCGTGACTTCGAGGTTCTTGTTGGTTGCGTTCAACGTCTGGAGAGCCGTCAACGCCGAAGCGTTGGTCATGATGCTGGCCATGATACTCGTACCCTGAATTTTACTTGAAAACTATGCATACCGGCCCGACCGGTATGACGGTACGGCATCATGCCAATGATCGCGTCCCCGGATCACCCGCCATAGTCACGGGGCGCACTATGCGGCGGGAAACCTGCGAAATGCATAACCGATATGGTTAACGATTTCGATTTGCGAAAAAACCGGAGATCGTCGCTAGTTGAACGAGCGGACCAGGCTGCCGACGAGAAGATTCCAGCCGTCTATCAGCACGAAGAACAATATCTTGAACGGCAGCGAGACGACGGTCGGCGGCAGCATCATCATGCCCATCGCCATGGTGATGGTGGCGACGATGAGGTCGATGACGAGGAAGGGCAGGACGATCAGGAAGCCGATCTCGAAGCCGCGCCGGATCTCGGAGATCATGAAGGCGGGGACGAGCACGCGCAGGTCGACCGTCTCGCGCTCGACCATGTCGCCGCGCTCGCGGGCGAGATCGGCGAAGAGGTTGAAGTCCTCGTCGCGGACGTTGCGCACCATGAAGGCGCGGAACGGATCGGAGATGCGCTCGAAGGCCTGGGTCTCGTCGATCTGGTTGTCCATCAGCGGACGCACGCCGTTGTTCCAGGCCTGATCGAAGGTCGGCGCCATGACGTAGAAGGTCATGAACAGCGACAGGCTGATGATGATCAGGTTGGCGGGTGTCGTCTGCAGGCCAATGCCGGCGCGCAGGATCGAGAAAGCGATGACGAAGCGGGTAAAGCTCGTCACCATGATGAGCAGGCCAGGCGCCACCGAAAGAACGGTAAGCAGGCCGAACATCTGGATGATGCGGCCGATCGTGGTGCCGTCGGCCTGGCCGATGGCGCCGAGGTCGAGCTGCTGCGCGAAAGCCGCCGTGGAACCGGCGACGATCAGGAGAAGGGCGAGGCCGAGGCGCTTCATTCGAACAGCAAAGTCCTGATCAGAACCTGCTTGACGTGGCCGTCGCTGCGGATCGCGGCGCGCTCCTCGAGGTTCTGCTTGAGATGCCTGAAGCCGCTGGCGCCCTCGATCTCGTGCATCTTCACGGTGCGGATGTAGGACAGCAGGTCCTGCTGGATGATGTCAGGGAGATCCTTGCCCTGCGGCGCATCGAGCACGATCGACACTTCCATGCGCACCCAGACGTCATCGGGGGATGCGATGCTGGTGGTGATGGCGCCAAGCGGAATGACGGTGTCGCTGGCAGGAGCCGCGTCGCCGTGTCCGCCGCTTTTCGCTTCGTGGGCGCCGGGCGGGGCGTGGCCTGCCGCGGCGGCGCCCGATTTTCCCGGAGTGAGGAAGCCGCCGGACACCCAGCCCATGCCGGCGGCGGCCAAGGTCATGACGACCAGCGCGCCCAACTGGACGACGAGAGAAGGACCGCTCTTCGGCGCGGGAGCAGAGGCGGCGGCCGCATCATTGGACGCCGACGCCATCAGAAGGGCAGCACGCGGTCGAGGATCTGCTGGCCGTAGGGCGGCTGCTGGACCTCGGTCAGGCGGCCACGGCCGCCGTAGGAAATGCGAGCTTCCGCGATGCGCTCGTAGGAGATCGTGTTTTGCGGCCCGATGTCGATCGGACGCACGATGCCGCCGATGGTGAGGACGCGGAGTTCGGCGTTGACGCGGACCTCCTGCGAACCCTGGATGACGAGGTTGCCGTTGCCGAGAACCTCGATGACGACGGCGGCGATGGAGAGCTCCAGATCCTCCGAGCGCTTGGTCTCGCCGTCGCCGGCCGAGGCGGTCGACGAGTTGATGCTGCCGTCGAGGCTGCCGCTGGAGCCGACGCCGTCCCACTCATACTCCACGGCGCCGCCTAGCGAGCGGCTGGCGGTGCGCTTGCGGTCGGACTCGTTCTTGAAACGAGCGCGGTCGTTGATCTTGATCCTGACCGTGAGGATGTCGCCGGTCGACAGGGCGCGCGGGTCGGTCAAGAGCCGGCTCTGGCGGTCGTTCCACAGCGAAAAACGCTTCTGGGGCGGCGCCGGGTAGCCGGCATATTCGACAGGCGGAGGCGGCGCGCCCTCAAGACCAGCGCCGACCGGCGACAGCGCCGGTTCGACGCCGATCTCGCGAAAACCCGTGCCGCAGCCGGCGAGAAGCGATGCGAGGACGACGAGGATCGGTGCGGCGAAGGGGGGGCGGATCATGTCGGGTCGTTTCTCCGCGACGCCGCCGCCATCACGCCGGTCAGCATCGCCGCCGCCTTGCGCTCCATCTCGTTGAGGATGACGCCTGCCTTGCGCGCCTCGAGCTTCATCAGGATGCCGGCGGCAAGCGTGGCGTCCATCTCAGCCAGGCGCTCGGCTGCCGCGTCGGGGCGCATGCCGGAGTAGATCTTGACGACGCCGTCCTCCGCCTTGGCGAGGAAGTCCTCGCGGCGCTTCAGCCAGGCCTCATATTCGGCGCGCTTCTCCTCGAGCAGCTTGATGCGCTTGTCGACCTCCTGCTGCAGCGCCTGCAGTTCCTCGGTCTGGAGCACGTAGCGGCGATCGCGCGCGGCGTCGGCTATGTTTGAGCAGAAGCGCTCGACCTCGGTGCCCGTCTGAACCGGGATGCGGGCGGGCTTCACTGCACCGGTCGCCTCGGCGTCGGTGGTGAGTTCCTCAAGCAGCCCGGGTTCCTCGATATGCTCGACGATCTCGGTGGCGCCAAGGTTGCCAGCCGGGGCTAGCAAGACGATTGAGGCGAGCAAGGCGAACGCCGTTGATTTTCCGGTTTGAAGCGAGGAATGCATCAGGGAACTCATTGCAGCACCAGGTCGGCCTGCATTGCGCCGGCGGACTTGATGCCTTGCAGGATGGCGATGATGCCGTCCGGCTTGACGCCGAGGCGGTTGAGGCCGGAGACCAGCGTTTCGAGATCGGGTCCGTCGAGCACGGCGACCTTTGCGTCGGGCTGGGTCGCCTCGATCTCCGTGTAGGGCTCGACCGCGGTCTCGCCCAGAGAGAAAGGTTCGGGCTGCACGACGCGCGGCGCCTCGGATATGCGCACGGTGAGCGTGCCGTGGCTGATGGCGACGCGCGATATGCGGACGTCGCTGCCGATGACGATCGTGCCGGTGCGTTCGTCGACGACGACGCGCGCGGGCGCATCCGCCTGTACGACGAGGTTCTCGAGCTCGGCGAAGAAGCGCGCGGGCGAGATGTTGTCAGGCCGCTTGATGATGATGGTGCGCGAATCCTGCTCGTGCGCGACGCGCTTGCCGAAGCGCTGCCCGGTGTAGGCGTTGATGGCGTCGGCCACCTTGACGGCGGTGGAGAAGTCCGCGTTGCGGAGCTGCAGGACGAGGTTCGACTGGTTGGCGAAACTCGCCTCGACCTCACGCTCGATGATCGCGCCGTTGGGGATGCGTCCGGCGGTCGGCACGCCCTGGGTGAGCGTTTCCGCCTCGCCCTGCGCATTGAAGCCGGAGATGAAGACCGGCCCTTGCGCGACGGCATAGATCTCGCCGTCGGCGGCCTTGAGCGGCGTCATGACCAGCGTACCGCCGGCAAGCGAGGTCGCATCGCCCATCGAGGAAACGCTGACGTCTATACGCGATCCCGATTTCACGAAGGGAGGCAGGTTGGCCGTGACGATGACCGCGGCGACATTGCGCGCGCGGGCGCGGCCGCCCTCGCCGGCGATGCCGAGGTTTTCCAACATGGCGCGGATCGACTGCTCGGTGAATGGCGAATTGCGCAGGCTGTCGCCAGAACCCTGCAGGCCGATGACCAGGCCGTAACCGACGAGCTGGTTGTCGCGCGCGCTTTGAAGCTGGGCGATGTCCTTGATGCGCGCCGACGCGCCATGCGGCGGCAACTGGCTGGTCGCCGCCGGGTATTTCGCATAGGCGCCGGCGCCCTCTTGGCCGATCGGCACGCCCGCCATCGGCGGCGGGAAGCGGGTGTCGACGAAGACGCCGTCGCCGGGCACGATGGGTACAAGGCCCTCGGGCATATCGGCGCCGGCCGCGGGGGAGGCGGCCAACGCGAATGCCAGCAGGAATGTCGCCGAACGCCTGATCATGAAGCGCCGACCCTGATCGACCCGTCGGCCATCACCGTGCCGGAGAGAATCTTGCCGCTGTCGATGTTGCGCACCCGGACGAAATCGCCGGCGGCGCCGGGCTGCAGCGTGACGGCGGTGGCGGAGATGGTGAGCCCACCGGAGACGAACATGACCTGCACCGATGCACCTTGCTCGACGAGCCAGGCTTCGCGGATGGCGGTTGCCGGGATGTAGCGGCCTGGGAGCAGCGTGCGCTTGGCGACCTTGCCCTCAAGCTCCGGTGCACGGAACACGACGGCCGGCGGGACGGTCCGGCCGGGCTTCAGCGTGACTTCCTTGAGCACAGCGAGGTCGATGGCCTCGCCCGGATAG
>JAEYXI010000334.1 GCA_023428515.1 Pseudomonadota bacterium
CACGGATAGTCGGTGCGAGCATCTTCGCCCATCCTGCGCATCATCGGCCCAAGCTGATCGACGAACCCCCGGAACCCGCCCGCTGCATTGAGGTGCGCGACCGCGAACGGCCCGATCGACGCCCACCGCAACGCCAGGCCATCCGTCATCACGCGATCGATGTCAGAGGCGCTGCAATAACCCTCGCCAACCAGGTGAAGCGCTTCGGCGACCAGCGTATATTGCAGCCTGTTGAGGATGAAACCGTCGATTTCCTTGTTCAGAACGATCGGCCGCATTCCTATCTGTTCGAAGAATGCGCGCGCGGCCTTGATTTCTTCGTCGCTGGTCAACCCGCTGCCGCAAATCTCGACGAGCGGAATATGCGAAGGCGGGTTGACAGGATGCGCCACCATGGCGCGCTCGGGGCTCGCCACATGCGTCAGGAATTGCGAGCCCTTCAACGCCGAGGTCGAAGAGCAGAGACGGGCGGAGATCGGCGCATGCTCGGCGATCTCCGAAAACACTTCGCGCTTGATCTCGACGTCCTCGCGCACGCTTTCCTGGACATGCGCGACGCCGTCGACCGCCTCCCGGATCGACCGGGCGACATGTATCCGTGCGGCGACGCTTGCAGGCTCTTCCTCGAGCATGCCGGCGGCCCGCAGGCCGTTCAACATATGTGCGATCATCGGCAAGGCGCGCGCCTCGACCTCGTCCTCGACACGATCGTAGAGCGCAACGTCGAACCCGGCGCGCGCGAAGACCGCGGCCCAGGCCCGGCCGACCAGCCCTGCGCCGATACAAGCTACCTTCGCCATGTCAGGCCTCCGTCGCCTCGTCACGCGCCCATTTTTTCTCGAACTCCCAAACCGCGGGGAAGCCGATCAGCTCATTGAATTCGCCGAAGTCGAACAGGGCTACATCCGGCGAGTTGGACGTCCCCTGCGACTTGAGCGCCTGCAGAGCGTTCTCCGCGGCATGCGCGGCGGCAAGTCCGGTCGTTGCCGGAAAAATCGCCATGGCGTAGCCGATGTCGGCGAGTTGCCTGGCCGAGAGGATCGGCGTCTTTCCTCCGTCTGCCATATTCGCCAGCATCGGCCTGTCGATCCGTCGGCAGGCATCGCGCATCTCTTCCTCGCTCTCAAGCGCCTCCAGGAAGACTATATCGGCGCCGGCTTCGGCGTAAGCGAGACCACGCCGGACCGCTTCCTCGTAACCGCCCGTCTGGCGGGAATCGGTCCGCGCGATGATCAGCGTCTCGGGATTGCGGCGCGCATCGCAGGCGACCTTGATCTTCTCCACCATGTCGATGGTCGGCGTAACGCGCTTGAAGGGTGTATGGCCGCATTTCTTCGGAAAGACCTGATCCTCGATCTGGATCGCCGCCACGCCGGCGTCCTCATAGCCCCGCACGGTATGATGGACGTTGAGCAGTCCGCCATACCCCGTATCGGCATCCGCGATGACGCTGGCGTTCGACGTGCGTGCCAGGGCCGCCGCCCGATCGCGCATTTCGGTGTAGGTCGCAATGCCCGCGTCCGGAATGCCGTGCGTCGATGCCGTCATCCAGTAGCCGGTAGCATAGACGAAATCGAAGCCGACCTTATTGGCGACGACGGCGGTGATCATGTCATGAATTCCCGGCGCCACGACGAAGGTCCCGGACTGCAGCGCGGCTCGGAGACTCGGTTTGCTCATCGACTGGATTTCCTTGCTTTAAAATTTTCGGCAGCCCGCTGGTCGACGTTGCCCTTCGTCGAAATCGCCATGCAGGCAGACACTGTTTCGGTCGACCGCCGCTAACCCGTCTCTTCCACGGCATCGGAGAAGTAGGACATCTGTTCCTTCGTCAGGAACAGCCAGGGCTTCGCGGCCTGGCGACGCCCTTCGAACGCAGCGATGGATTCACCGTCATCAGCCAGGATCGATCCGATCTCGTCGAGCCCCAGCAGGAGCGAACGCTTGCGGTGCGGCTCTATGTCGAAGCCTATGGTGCGGCCGTCGGCCAGCACGACAGACTGCGCTTCGAGGTCGACGGTGATTTCGCGGCCGGCCTCAGCCTCGGCCGCGATCGCCGCAAGATCGGCGCCGTGCGCCACGATCGGCAGCATCCCGTTCTTGAAGCAGTTGGCGAAGAATATCTCGCCGAAGCTTTCCGCGACCACGCAGCGTATGCCGAAATCATGCAGCGCCCAGACCGCATGTTCGCGGCTGGAGCCGGTGCCGAAATTCGACTGGGTGACCAGTATCGTCGCCTCCGTCCAGGGGGGCGTGTCCAGCACGAAGGCCTTGCCGTCCTTGCGGTGCCGGCGCTCGTGAAACAGGTGCTTGCCCAGTCCCTTGCGGTCGAGCAGCAACAGGAAGCGCGCGGGGAAGATGATGTCGGTGTCGATATGCGACTCCGGCAGCGGCGCCGCAATGCCGGTGATCCTGGTGAAGGCTTCCATGTTCAGCGAACTTCCCTGACATCGACGAGGCGGCCCGCGATCGCCGCCGCCGCCGCCATCTCCGGGCTCATGAGATGCGTGCGGCCGCCGATGCCCTGGCGACCCTCGAAATTGCGGTTGGATGTCGAGGCGCAGCGCTCTCCCGCCGCGAGGCGATCGTCATTCATTGCGACGCACATGGAGCAGCCAGAGTCGCGCCAATCGAAACCGGCATCGCGGAAGATGCGGTCGAGCCCTTCTTCCTCGGCGTGGATACGAACCGTCGCCGAGCCCGGCACAACGATCGCCGTTACGCTGTCGGCCACCTTGTTGCCCTTCACCACCCCGGCGGCGAGGCGCAGATCCTCAATACGCCCGTTGGTGCAGGAGCCTATGAAGACGCGGTCAATGGCGATCTCGGTCAGCGGAGTGCCGGGCGTAAGGCCCATATAGGCGATGCTTCGCTCCATGCGCTTGCGCTTCACCGGGTCGCTTTCCAGCGTCGGATCGGGCACGCTGGACGAAACGGGCAGCGTCTCCTCGGGGGTCGTGCCCCAGGAGACGTGCGGGGAGAGAGCGGAAACGTCGATGACGACTTCGCGATCGAATGCCGCGTCGACGTCTGATGCCAGCGATTTCCAGTCGGCGACGGCGCGCTCCCACATTTCACCCGAAGGCGCGAGCGGACGTCCCTTCACATAGGCGAAGGTGGTGTCATCAGGCGCAACCATGCCGACGCGGCTGCCCGCTTCGATCGACATGTTGCACAGCGTCATGCGCGCTTCCTGCGACAGATGCCCGATCGTGGAGCCGGCATATTCGATAGCGTGGCCGTTGCCTCCGCCGGTGCCTATCTCGGCGATCAGCGCGAGGATGATGTCCTTGACCGTCACCCCATCCGGCAACGCGCCTTCCAGCAGCACGCGCATGCGCTTCTGCTTGCGCTGGCGCAGGGTCTGGGTCGCGAACACGCTTTCGCATTCGCTTGAGCCGATGCCGAAAGCCAGCGCGCCGAACGCGCCGTGGGTGCAGGTGTGGCTGTCGCCGCAGACGAGCGTCGCGCCCGGCAGCGTGAAGCCGAGTTCGGGTCCGATCACATGGACGATGCCGTGGCGGCGGTCGCGCATAGGGATATAGGGAATGCCGAAGTGGGCCGAGTTCTCGCGCAGGCGCTCGACCTGGCTCGCCGCGAGCCCCGGCTTGAGCGGCTGATCGCGATGCAACGTCGGCACGGCGTGATCGGCCACCGAGATGTGCGCCAGCGGTCTTCTCAGCGCACGACCGTTGTCCTTGAGCCCCTCGAAAGCCTGCGGACTCGAGACTTCCTGCACCAGATGACGATCGATGTAGAGCAGGCTCGTTCCGTCTTCGTATTGGCGCACCACATGGGCGTCCCAGACCTTGTCGTAGAGCGTCCGGCCGCTCATGGGCGATTCCTTCTCGTTGCAGGAGGTCATAGACTGTGCCGGCTATGGCGACGACCGACCGCAAAAACCCACTTGCGAAGTGGAGCAGACACAAACTATGCTGAAATGAATACGCATTCAAGAGGTGACGGCGCAACCCTGTTCGTCACGATGAAAACGGAACAAGGGGATCCTTTATGAGATTAGGCGTCGATGTCGGTGGCACCTTCACCGACCTGTTGCTTCACGACGAGAAGACCCAGCGGACCTACCAGGCGAAAACGCCTTCGACACCCGAGGACCAGTCGATCGGCGTTGCCGCCGGCGTCAAGCTGATCTGCGAGAAGGCCGGCATCGAGCCTAGCGACATCGAGCTTGTGCTGCACGGGACCACCGTTGCGACCAACGCGGTCCTTGAGGGCAAAGGCGCGCGCGTCGGCCTGCTGGTCACCGAAGGCTTCGAATACACGCTGCATCTCGCCAAGTCCTGGACGCCCGGACCGCTGTTCGGCTGGATCGTCATGGACAAGCCGGATCCGCTCGCATCGCTCGCCGACACGCGCGGCATCCCCGAGCGCATGAATGCACGCGGCGAAGTGGTGCGCGAACTCGACGTCGATGCCGCGACGAAGCTCATCGACGACCTCTGCGGCTCGGGCATCGAAGCGCTCACCATCTCGCTTATGCATTCCTATGCAAACCCGGAGCACGAGCAGCGTCTGCGCGACATCGTTGCCGAGCGTCATCCCGACATCCCGGTCTCGCTTTCGTCGGACATCCTGCCGGAATTCCGCGAATACGACCGCGCCATCACCACCGTGATGAACGACTATGTCCGCCCCATCATGAAGCGCTACCTGTCGCGCATCGAGGAGCGGCTGGACAAGGAGGGTGTGTCGGCCAAGCTGCACATCGTGCGCTCCGACGGCGGCTTGATGAGCGCCGCCGCCGCATCCGACCGCCCCGTCCATACGGTGCTCTCCGGCCCGGCCGGCGGCGTGACCTCGACGGTGATGGTCGCGCGCCGCACCGGCCTCAAGAAGCTGCTCGCCTTCGACATGGGCGGTACTTCGACGGACGTTTCCGTCATCATCGACGGGCAGCCGACCATTTCACGCTCCACCGAAGTCGGACTGTTCCCGGCCAAGGTCCCGACGCTCGACGTGCGTTCGGTCGGTGCCGGCGGCGGCTCCATTGCCGAAGTCTCCGAACTCACCAAGTCGCTGCGCGTCGGCCCGCGCTCGGCCGGCGCCCGCCCGGGTCCGGTCTCCTACGGCCGCGGCGGCACGGAGCCTGCCGTCTCCGACGCCAACGTCGTGCTCGGCTACCTGCCCTCTGTACTGCTCGGCGGCGACATGACGCTTGACGTCGAGGGTGCGCGCACCGCGGTCGCACGCATTGGTGACGCGCTCGGCCTGTCGACCGAGGAAGCCGCACAGGGCATCCTCGACATCGCCAACGAAGTGATGCTCGGCGCGCTGCGTGTCATCACCGTGCAGCGCGGCCTCGATCCCCGTGAATTCGGAATCGTCGCCTTTGGCGGCGCCGGCCCACTGCATGCCAACGCCTTGGCCGAGCTTCTCGGTTGCTATCCGGTCGTCGTCCCGGCCAATCCCGGCGTGCTGTCGGCGCTCGGCTTCCTTGAGGCCGAGTTCAAGAACGAGTTCGTGCAGACCTTCATCCGCTCGACCAGCGGCATCGATTCCGAACAAGTCTGGTCGCGTTTCCGCGACCTGCGCGTAAAGGCTATCGAATGGCTCGACGAGCAGGAGATCGCCGAGGCCGATCGCGGTATCGTCTACTCGCTCGACCTGCGCTACGAGCAGCTGGGTTTTGCGTTGACCGTCTACGTCGATGCAGACACCGTCAAGAACGCTGGCAAGCTGCACGCTGTTCTGGACAAGTT
>JAEYXI010000383.1 GCA_023428515.1 Pseudomonadota bacterium
TTCAAGCTCCCTTACCCTCTCCCTTAATCTACGACATTGCGTCCGGCCGATGCCGCCGATGTCGTTGCCCCGACGACAGTGATGAACTTCATGAACCTTACGATCGCGGCGTTGCCGATATAGATCACGTCCTTGTTGCGAACCGGGAACGACGAGGCGAGGAAGAACCCGCCAGGGTCGCGAAGGTCGAATTTATAGATGACAGGAATGTGGTCATCGCCGAATTTTTCGACCGGCACGCCGAGCTTGGCCGCGGTCTTGCGGTCCTCGATGCGATAAACCATCACGGCGCCGGGGTTTGCGCGGGTATCCAGCAGGCCGCCGGCCTTGCCCAGTGCATCCGACAGGCTGATCGTCTCGTCGGCGAAATCGAAGCGCCCGTTCTCGCCGGAGGCGCCGAAGGCCATGAAGGCGTGCGGCTCGCGATAGACGTAGATCGTGTCGCTCGGCAGCACGTAGATGTTGTTCGAGGGCTCGCGGACGAGCTTCTGGAAGTAGACGGTCGCCTTCTTCTTGCCCCGCTGCAGCGTGACGTAGGTCTCGTAGCCCGGCTGCTTGGGCCCGCCCGCCTTGGCGATAACATCTAGGATGCGCTCGCCGTTCGAATTGACCTGGAACTTCGACGGCGCGTTGACGTCGCCGAGCACGCTGACCTCCGAGGAGGTCTGCGACTTCACCGCCACCACGGCTTGCGGCTCGATGGCACGGCTCGCCAGCCGCTGCTCGATGACGCGCTGGACCGCTGCCGGCTCCTGTCCCGCGGCCTTGATTGACCCTGCGTAAGGAACAGAGATATTGCCGGCGCTGTCGACCTTCTGGTCGGGCAGGTTGACGAAATTGCCGGCGCTGTTGGTGGATTCCAGCGGAATGAACAGGCCGCCCGGGCTGGCTTCTAAAATGGTCACGCCGACCACGTCGCCGACGCCCATGCGGATGCGCGACGCGCCGGGACCGCGAAAGCCGCCCAGACCGGAGCTTGGCTCCCACTTCTCGACGACACGGATGGTCTCGGGTGTGACGTTGACGACCGCGTGAGGCGCGCCCGACGGTGCGTTGACGGCAGCGTAGTTGCTGCTCCCGACTTCAGGGCCTGCTGAAGGGAGGGCGGTGCACCCCGACACAACAAGCGAACAAACAAACAGGATCGATGCGGGGATCGAAATAGACTGGTACAAACTTGCCTCTCCTCAGCCCCCGCTGAAGCCTATATGTGCACCGCACAATTGCGGAGTCCTGAATCTCCATCAAAAGGGTATGGCGGCTGATTCAAAAGGTGGTGTTGCCGATCGATCACACAACAATGATGCGCTCCGAACAAGCTCCCTGTCGGCACCAGGCATGAAGAAAAACCGTAGAACCCTAGTCCTTCCGGGCCAAATCAAAATCATTATCGATTTATAATATAAATTGACGCTCATGCCCGGACCTCGTTTCTCAACCTGTTCCGATCCGATTGCCGGTATTTTTGACGGATGCCGTCACCTCATCATTTGACCCTTTACGAACAGCTAACATTCTGTAACTCTTCCGATCACGTTGCACTGCAACATAAGGTTGCGCAGCAACATAAGGTGTCGCTCTCTCGCGATCAGGCGGAACCGACGGCACGTCCGCCCCTTTCCAGATGACGGCTGCGCCGCCGATCGGCCGAGGGCCATGAGCATGAAATTCTCCTTTCTACCGGGACGGCTGGAGACCACGCCCTCGAACCGTCCTGCAAGAGCCCTGGCCGCGCTTCGCCGCGGCTTCGGCGGGCTCATCGGCCTCTCCGCCGTCTTCAACCTCTTTCTGTTGGCCGGCCCCCTCTTCATGCTGCAAGTTTATGACCGCGTTTTGACGAGCCGCAGCGTGCCCACTCTGGTGGCGCTTCTCGTCCTCGTGGCCGGCATCTATGTCTGCCTGGCCGCGCTCGACATCGTCAGGCTGCGTGTCTCGACCCGCATCGCCGACTGGTTCGGAGACGAGGTCGGCCCTGCCGTCACGCGGCTGTCGATCGCCAAGCCTTGGTACGCCGCACCCGCTCCCGGCCGGCAGGCTCAGGCGTCGAACCCCATGCAGGACTTCGACCGCCTGCGCGCCTTCATCGGCTCGCCGGCCGCGATCGCGCTCTGCGACCTGCCCTGGCTGCCGCTCTACCTCGCGGTGGCGTTCGCCTTCCACCCCGACCTCGGCATGCTGGCGCTCGGCGGGGTCGCCGTGCTTTTCGGGCTTGCCGCCCTCGGCGACCGCGCCGCGCAGGAACCCGTCCGCCAGGCCAACGCCGCGACCGCGCGAAGGGCGCGGCTGATCGACACCGCCGGGCGCGCGGCCGAAACCATCGCCGGCCTCGGCATGCGCGACGCCTATATAAAGAGGTACGCCGATGTCGACGGGGAACTCAGGGCGGCGGGCCGCAACGCCTCCGACCGCATGGCCTTCTTCATCGGCATCTCACGCGGCGTCAGATTGCTGCTCCAGTCAGCCTCGCTGGCGCTCGGCGCCTATCTGGCGCTCAAGAACGAGATCACGCCGGGCATGATCATCGCCGTCTCGATCATCACCGCGCGGGCGCTGGCGCCGGTCGAGCAGGCGATCGGCCATTGGCGCGGCTTCGTCGCGGCGCGGCAAAGCTGGCTGCGGCTGCGCGACCAGATCGGAGATGTGGACGCGGACGAGCCGAAGACGAAGCTGCCGCGGCCGAAATCCACGATCGACGTCGCCGACCTCTCCGTGGCGGTGCCGGGCTCCGACCGCGCCCTCCTCGCCGGCGTCCGCTTCTCGCTGCAGGCAGGCTCGTCGCTCGGCATCATCGGCCCGAGCGGCGCCGGGAAATCGACGCTCGCGCGCGCCCTCGTCGGCATCCTGCCGCCGCTTTCGGGCAGCGTGCGCCTCGACGGCGCGGAACTCTCGCAATGGCAGTCCGACCAGCTCGGCAGGCATGTCGGCTACCTGCCGCAGGATGTCGAGCTCTTCGACGGCACGGTGGCGGAGAACATCGCCCGGCTCGCCCTGCATCCCGATTCCAATGCGGTGATGGCGGCGGCGCGGCGCGCCGGAGCGCATGGCTTGATCACCGGCCTGCCGGAAGGCTACGACACGCGGATCGGGCAAGGCGGCATGATGCTGTCGGCCGGCCAGCGGCAGCGCATCGGTCTGGCACGCGCGCTGTTCGGCTCGCCTTTCCTGGTCGTGCTCGACGAGCCCACTTCGGCGCTCGACACCGAGGGCGACGAGGCGCTGCGCAAGGCGGTCGAGACGGCAAAGCAGGGGCGCTCCATCGTCGTCGTCATAGCGCACCGCCCGAGCGCCATCGCGAACTGCGACCATGTCCTCGTCATCTCGAACGGAAAGCAGGCCGCCTTCGGCCGGCGCGGGGCCATTTTGCGCGACAGCGGCCAGCGGCCGGTCAGGGTGGCGGCGTCATGACCGGCCCCATCCCGAACCAGACCCCGAGGCGGCTCGCTAACCCGCTTTCCGGTTCAGGCGCCAGCCGCCGCAGCGTGCATCACGAGCTGTTCGCCGGCGCGCTCGTCTGCGGCCTGCTAGTCGTCGGGCTGGGAGGCTGGGCGGCGACGACGCAACTCGACGGCGCCATCGTGGCGCGCGGCCAGCTCGCCGTCAGCGGCAATGTGAAGCTCATCCAGCACCGCGACGGCGGCATCGTGGAGCGCATCCTCGTGCGCGACGGCATGCGGGTCGAGGCCGGCCAGGAGATGCTGAGGCTCGACGATGCGGCGGTGCGGGGCAACTACGCGATCGTCGAGGCCCAGCTCGTCGACCTCGTCGCCAAGCGGCAAAGGCTGCGCGCGGAACAGCTCGGCGACACCGACATGTCCGATGCGGAACCCTTGCCCGGCTTCGACGGCATGGAGGAGGAGCTGGCGAAGGCGCGCGCCGCAGAGACAGCCCTGTTCAAGGCGCGCCGCACGGCGACCGCCGGTCAGAAGGCCGGCATCTCGGAGCAGATCCGCCAGCTCAAGGCCGGCGTCCGCGGGCTCGACGCGCGGCTGGTCGCCACGCGTGACCAGGTGCGGCTGATCGGGAAGGAACTGGAAGGCGTCGAGAAGTTGATGGCGCAGGGCCTGACTAGGCAGAGCCAGTTGCTCGCCCTGCAACGCACGCGCGCCGAGCTCACCGGCACGATAGGCCAGCTCGAGACCGAGATCGCGCAGTCGAACATCGCGATCACGCGCAGCGAGATCGAAATGTCGCAGGTCGATCTCGTCCAGCGCGAGCAGGCGGAGCGCGACCTGCGCGAGGTCGATGCGCGCATCGCCGAGTTGATGGAGCGTCGCAGCGCGGGGCGGGAGCAACTCGACCGCCTGGTCGTCAGGGCGCCGCAGACAGGTCTCGTCAGCCAGCTCGCCGTCCATACGATCGGCGGCGTGATCGCGGCCGGCGCCACCGTGGCGCTGATCGTGCCGGAAGGCGACCAACTCGTCGTCGAGGCCCGCATCCGGCCGACCGACATCGATCAGGCGGTGCTCGGGCAGAATGCGGAAATTCAGCTGCAGACGGTCGACGCCCGGATGCTGCCGCCTTTCGCCGGCAAGGTCACCTCGCTGTCGGCCGACGTCATCGTGCAGCCGACGACGCGCGAATCCTATTATCTCGCGCGCATATCAATCACCGACGAGGCGCGCCTGCGCAGGGAGCGGGCGCTTGTCTCGGGCATGCCGGTCGAGGTATTCCTCGCCACCACAGGCAGGCGCACCGCGCTTCAATATCTGCTGAGCCCGCTGACGGATCAGCTCTCCCATGCCATGCGTGAAAGCTGAGACCGTATGTCGCTACAGGACGTCATCGCCAGGCCGATACCGGGCGATAGAAGGCACATCGGCCGGGCAGCTTCCGGCAGATCCGGATAGTCATGGTCAGCATCCCCTACCACTCCCCAGCCGCCGGCGCTCGCCGCTCCTCCGTTGTCACGGGCGTGGCCTGGCTCGCGGCAATCGCTGCCGCCCTGATGACGGCGCTCGTCTCCGTCGCCGACCGTTTCTGGCCGGCCGACATGATCAGCTTCTTCCGGCCGCAACTTGCCATGGCCATCCTGCTTCTCTTCTGCGCCGTTCTCCTGCTGCGGCGGTGGGCCGCGTCGGCCGTGCTCGCGGCGATGCTCGTCTTCAATGCCCTGCCGCTCTTCGTCATCGGCGTGCCGACTGCCGCCTCCGCTGCTACGCCGAACCTGCGTATCCTCTCGGCCAACCTGCTCTACAACAATCCCGAGCCGGCCAGGTTCGCCGACCTGGTTCAAAAGCTTTCCCCTGACGTTATCGTCACTCAGGAAGCCCGGTTCGCCTGGCCGGATCTGCTCAAGGTCCTGCCGGGCTACCCCTATCTGGTCGGCCGCGAGGAGCAGCGATGGAACAGCAACATCGTGCTCAGCCGCTATCCGATGCGCTCCACGCTCGTCGCCGACATGCCGCCCTCCGGAAACGAACTCGGCGGTGGCTCGGCCGTCCGGGTCGAGATCGACCTGCCCGGGCGCGCCAGCCCGTTCGTCGTCTACGCCATCCATGCGCCGACGCCGCGCACTTTTGCCGGCTGGCAGGCGCGCAATCGCTATCTCGATGTGCTCGCGGAGAGGATAGCCGCCGAGCCGGAGGGCACGGAGATCGCGCTCGCAGGCGACTGGAACACGCCGGTCTGGTCGCCGACCTATGGCCGCACACTCTTCCTGTCAGGGCTGGAAGCCACGGAGCGGTCGGCCTGGCCGTCGGCAACGCGGCTTTTCAGCGGCTTCGGCGGCGTCAATTTCGGCACCCCGATCGACCATGTCGCCGTGTCGAGAGGCGTCGGCGTCGTCGATCTCTTCACCGGACCGGACTTCAGCTCCGATCACCTGCCCGTCGTGGCCGACCTCAAATTGCCCTGAGGTCTGCCACCGACCGTCCAGCCAGAGCCGCCACCGCCTCTTCCAGGTGGCGCACGCTCGACGTGCCGAGGATGACCGAGGTCACACAGGCGCGCGACGCCGCCTGCTGCAACGCCGTCGTCGCCGGCACGCCCGGCTGCAGGCGGATCACCTCGCGGGCCAGCACGCCGATCGACCGCTTGCGGATCACATCCGACAGCCGCGTCTCGATCGCCTGGTCGATCACATCGAGCGGCAGTTCGAGGAGTTCGACGCCGGGAATCTCCAGCGCCGCCTTCAGCGCCGGCAGATCGTCGCAGGAAATGCCTACATGACGGACCTTGCCGGCCTTCTTCAATGTCGCCAGCGCTTCGCCGACATCAGGCGTGATGTCTGTCGCCGGCGGGCTGTGCAGCAGCAGCGCGTCGACCGAATCGAAATTTAGCCGGCGCAGGCTGTCTTCCGCTGCGGCAATTATGTGCCGCGGCGAGAAATCCGTGGCGAGATTGGCGTCGCGCTGGCCGACGACTGCGCCCTTGGCCGAGGTCGCTTTGCCAAGAAGCGGCTTCAGCAACGGCTTCAGCGGCCGCATCAGCCGCATCTTGCGCGAGAACCGCTTGCCTACCTTTGTGACGACGAAGGCGCGGTCCCGACGGCCGGCGAGCAGC
>JAEYXI010000458.1 GCA_023428515.1 Pseudomonadota bacterium
CCTCATGCGCGTCGCTTACCGTATGCTCGGTTCCGTGGCCGATGCCGAGGACGTGGTACAGGAGGCCTTCATCCGCTGGATGAGGGCCGACCGGGCTCAAGTGCGTGAGCCGGAAGCCTTCCTGCGCCGCACCGTCACCCGGCTCTGCCTCGACCAGTTGAAGTCGGCCCGCCGCCGCCGCGAGGTCTATCCCGGCGAATGGCTGCCCGAGCCGGTGGTCGAGAGCGACGAGGACGAGATCGACGACGTGACACTGCCGCTGATGATGGCTCTGGAGCGGCTGTCGCCGCTGGAGCGTGCCGCCTTCATCCTGCACGACGTGTTCGGCGTCGGCTTCGACGAAGTTGCGGAAACGCTGGGCCGCGACGTCGCCGCCACCCGCCAGCTCGCCGCCCGCGCTCGCAGCCATGTTCGCGAGGATAGGCCGCGCTTCGACTTGCCGAAGGAGAAAGGGCTGGAGATCGCCGAAGCCTTCTTCAACGCATCGCGCAGCGGCGACATGACCGCGCTTGCCTCGCTGCTCGCTGCCGACGTGTCGATGCATTCCGACGGCGGCGGCAAGAAGCCGGCAGGGCTGAAACCGGTCCTCGGCTTCGAAGCGGTGATGAACCTGCAGAAGTCGCTTGCGAAATTCTTCGCCGAGAACGGCTCGCGCTTCCTGCGCTTCGCCGTCATCAACGGCCTGCCTGGCTTCGTCACCATAGAGGGCGGCGAGACGTTGCAAACGACGGCCCTGGATATACGCGACGGCAAGATTTTCGGCATCTACGTCATGCGCAACCCCGACAAGCTGAAGCATGTCGAGCGCGTGTTGAATTGATGCCGGCCGAGGTGAAGGCTGGCGCTGCTCCTCACCCTTACCCTCTCCCCGTGAAAAAACGGGGAGAGGGAGTCGTCAGCGTTGCGGCCAGCTCTCCTCTTCCCGTCCTGAGCTTGTCGAAGGAAACGGGGAGAGGATGCCGGCGGGCAGGTGAGGGGCAGCACCGGCCTTCCTCATCCTGAGGTGCGAGCCCGCACGCCATCTGCAAGTCTGTAAATCACTCTGCGGGCGAGCCTCGAAGGACGCACCACAATGGCTACGCCGCCGCGATCCCGCGCAACGCCTCGACCAGCCTGTCGCGGTCGGCGGTGAGGCCCTTGTAGTCGAGTTGCTCGCCGTCGAGCGCCAGAAGCTGCTCGGCGAAGGAAGCCGCGAGCGTCGCGCGGTCCGGCCGGCTCTTCAGTAATCCCATCGGGTCGAGATGGATGCGGATGGTGAACAGGATATCGCTGGACGAAGGCAGTTTCCGCAGCGTCTGCCGCTCAACGCGAATGAAGGCGCGGGCCGCGGCCTCGATATCTGAAAAGCGGATCGGCCGGCCGGTTGCGCGGTCGATGCGTCCGGCATTGGACAGCGGGTGGTAGAGCGCGTCGCCCGATTGAATCGACCAGTTGAAGCGCTCGACCGGCTGCACGATCTGCAGCTTGTCGAACATGCGGTCGATCAGCCCGGCATTGCGCGTGCCCGGCCCGAAGCCCGGCACCGGCTGGTGGATGGCCGACATGGGCTTGCCGAATTTTTCGGTAAGCAGCCAGGATGACGGGAAGCACAGCGCACCGGCCGCAAGCCGCCAACCCTCCTCGCCACGCCGCATCAGGATCAAGTCTTCCTGAATGAGCAAAGAGGCCTTGTGCAGCGGCGGCAGGTCTCGCGTCTCCAGTCCGTCCAGCTCCGGATGGCCGGTGACCGCCAGCCTTTTCCCGTCAAGCTGGTAGCGCTCCGGAAACCGCGCCGGCAGATGCTCCGTCAACAGCGCCAGCACCTCGGCCTGCGCGTCCTCCGTGCCGGGCTCCGCGACAAAGACCCTGTCCGCATGCTCGTCGTAGATGCGCCGCTTCTCGGTCAACTGGAAATCGAACGTGTCGTCGATCTCGATCCAGTTCGCGAGATCGAGCTGCTTCAGCCCGATCTGGAAGAGCTTCGACGAGCCGTCATAGGGCGTGTGGATGGGAAGCACAGGCGTCAGCACAGGAAGTCAGGAGTTATCCGAGACTTCGGCCTGTTTCGGCGCGGCCTTTTTATGGGTCCATGTCGCTATTGCTTCCCTTACCACTGACGAGCGGGTTTGTCCTGTCCCCTCGGCGAAAGCATCTAGCTCGCGCTTCAACTCCTCGGGCATTTGGATTTTGAAAGGGTTGCCGTACTTGCTCATTGGGCGTCGCGCAGCCGGGTAAGATTTAGTCACACACTCTTTAACAGCCAATTGCGTCCTACAGAAGCCTCGCCTTGATCAAGCCGCGCAGCGAATTGCCCACGTAAAGCGCCTTCGCCACGCGCAAATCGGCCTCCGTCAACACAGCCTCCCTCGCTGTCACCTCCTCGACCAGCGCCCCCCTGAGCACACCGGGCAGCAGCCCGCAGTCGAGCGACGGCGTGACCAGCACCGGCTCGCCTATGTCGACGAACACGTTGGTGATCGTACCTTCACACACCTCGCCGCGCTCGTTGAGGAGCAGCACCTCGTCGGCCTCCTCGCGCGAAAACTCGGCCCGCGCCGCCTCGTAGGCGGCCCGCCGCGTCGTCTTGTGGCGGATCAGCGGATCGGCGGAGTCCAGCCG
>JAEYXI010000491.1 GCA_023428515.1 Pseudomonadota bacterium
TCGACCACATACTGGATCACCGGACGGTCGACGACCGTCAGCATCTCCTTCGGCACCGCCTTCGTCGCCGGCAGGAACCGCGTTCCCAACCCTGCTACCGGAAATACCGCCTTACGGACTCTTTTCATGAGGCTCCATCTCGCCATTTGAACGCCGCCCGCCAGCTTTCAAAACTTATGGTGCAGTGCAACATAGATCAAGCGTGAGTTGACCTATCTGCTGTCGTCAGTTCTGCCAAGACTACGAGGCGTTGGACTTCACGCTGAGGCGAACCGGGCTCAGATAATCTTCGGTCGGACGCCCGACGCCGACATAGCCGAAGCCGTGTCCCTTGACCTCGTCTTTGCGGTAGATATTCCTGAGATCGACCAGCAAAGGCGTCTTCATCACCTGCCTCAGACGCTTGAAGTCCATGGCGCGGAAAGCGTTCCATTCGGTGACGATCACCAGCGCTTCGGCATCCTTCGCCGCCTCGTACGGATCGCTGGCGAAGGTGACATTCTCGACCATCGATTTCGCCTGCGGCATGCCTTCGGGGTCGAAGGCCGAAATCTCCGCGCCGCCGTCCTGCAGCGCCTGGATGATGGTGAGCGAGGGCGATTCGCGCATGTCGTCCGTATTCGGCTTGAAGGTGAGGCCGAGTATGGCGATCTTCTTCTCGCTGACGTCGCCGCCGCAGGCCGTGACGATCTTGCGGGCGATCGAGCGCTTGCGAGCCGTGTTCACCGCGACCGTCGTTTCGACCAGCCGCATCGGGCTGCCGAAATCCTGCGCGGTCTTGGCCAGCGCCACCGTGTCCTTCGGGAAGCACGAGCCGCCGTAGCCAGGGCCGGCGTGCAGGAACTTCGAGCCGATGCGCTTGTCGAGCCCGATGCCCTGGGCGACCTGCTGCACATTGGCGCCAGTCTGCTCGCAGAGATCGGCGATCTCGTTGATAAAGGTGATCTTCATCGCGAGGAAGGCGTTGCCCGCATATTTGATCAGCTCCGCCGTGCGGCGGCCGGTGAAGAGCAGCGGCGCCTGGTTGAGGTAGAGCGGACGATAGACCTCGGTCATCACCGCTTCGGCGCGCTCGTCGGACAGGCCGACCACGATACGGTCCGGCCGGCGGAAATCGTCGATCGCGGCGCCCTCGCGCAGGAATTCCGGGTTGGAGACGACGGCCACGTCCGCTTCGGCGTTCGCCTTCTTGATGATCTTCTCGATCTCGTCGCCGGTGCCGACCGGCACGGTCGACTTCGTCACCACAACCGTGAAGTTCTTGAGCAGCGGCGCTATCGAGCGCGCCGCCTCGTAGACGAAGGACAGGTCGGCATGGCCGTCGCCGCGGCGCGCCGGCGGGCCGACGGCGATGAAGATGACTTCGGCATCTTCCACGCCCTTGGCGAGGTCAGTCGTGAACGACAGCCTTCCCGCCTTGACGTTGCTCGCCACTAGGGCGTCGAGCCCGGGCTCGAAGATCGGGATCTGGCCGTTCCTCAACGCTGAGACCTTGCCTTCGTCCTTGTCGACGCAGACGACGTCATGGCCGAAATCCGCAAGGCAGGCGCCCGATACGAGCCCCACATAGCCGCTGCCTATCATCGTGATCCGCATCTTCAGGTCCTTTCAGTTCAGAGGCCTCCCAGTGCGGGCAAGCCGTTCGTGGGCAAGCTACGGAGCGTTGCTCTTCTACCCGGTTTGGCGGCCAGCTTCCATCGTCAACCGTCGACCAGCGCCGCGCCGGTGGAATCGATGCGCAGGCAGCTCAGACGATGGGTGGCGTAGGCGCCGGTGTCGAGATTGATCCTGTTCGGCCGGAACTCGGGCTCTTCCTTCGGCGTGTGGCCGTGCACGACGATTGCCCCGAATGGGCCGGTATGGTCGAGAAAGGGCCGGCGTATCCACAGGAGATCGTCGGGTACCTGTTCCTCCAGGGTCCGGTTCGGAAGGACCCCGGCATGGGCGAAGAAATAGGGGCCGTAGCGGAAGCTCGGCCTGAGCGCGTTGAGGAAGCGGATGTCCTCGAGCGGGACCGCCCGTGCAAGCGCCGCGCTGAGGATCGCTTCCCTGGAAGGATTGACGCCATAAGAGAGCGCTGTCGAAGCGCCGCCCCAGCCAAGCCATTCCCGGTCGGAGATGCGCCCGTCGAGGAAGTGGAGGAGCACCGCCTCATGGTTGCCGGACAGCGCCATGACGTTCCTCTGCCTCATCCGGGCGCGAAGCATCGCTATCACCGTCGAACTGTCCGGGCCGCGGTCGATGTAGTCGCCGAGATAGATTTCGGCCCGCCGCTCGGCAGGCCTGGCGCGCCAGTCCCGCTCGATCGCCTCGTGCATGCTGGCGAGCAGGTCGGCGCGGCCGTGGATATCGCCGATGGCGTAGATCACGGTCTTCGCGTCGATGGCCGGATAGATCTGGCCGCCGAGCCGGCGATCGGACCTGCCTGCAAGACGCGCAAGCCACGCAAGCATGCCCGCTCCCCAGCCGGACGCGAATGCCGACGCGTCAGCTCTGCGATACGTAAGAGCCGAACTTCTCATGGGAATAGTATTCGCTGTTTCCGACGCTGGACGTGTAGAGGCGCAGGCTGTCCTCATCCGCCTTGTTGAGCAGGCAGCCGATGATCTTCTGGTCGACCAGCGGCGCGTTGTGAAGCGCGTCGGAAGCCGTCGCGATCGAGGTCTCGCCCCATTCGACCACGAAGACGAAGCCGTCGACCGCGCCGGCGATCGCCTTGGCGTCGATCACGGGCGCCAGCGGCGGCAAGTCGATGATGACGTAATTGTAGGTCTGGCGGGCAGCCGTCAGCAGCTGCGCCATGTTGGTCGATCCGATCAGGTCGGTCTTCTGCGCCGCGCCGCCCTTGCCGGCCGCAGGAAGGAACTTCAGCCGCTTGGCCTCGTCCGAATAGATGAGGTCGTTGATCGGGGCGTCGTTGACGAGGAACTCGAACAGGCCGGCGTTTGCGTTCGGCGTGATCTCGCGCGTCAGCGTCGGGCTCCTGAGGTCCGCATCGATGATCAGCACCGTGTTGCCGGACGAAGCGATGAGTTCGGCGATGTTCATCGCCACCGTCGACTTGCCCTCGCCCGGCATCGACGAAACCACGCCGATGACACGCACGCCGCCATCCGACGGGGCGAAGTCGATCGCGAGCTTGACCGATCTCAGCGCCTCGGCGAACCGCGAAAGCGGCGCCTTCACCACATGCTGGAAGACGCCGAGGTCGCGGGCAAGCACCCGCCCGGCGCCGGCATCCTTGCGCGAGCTGCGCAGCGGCCTGCGTGCCCGTGCAAGCTTCGGAAGCACGCCGAGGCAGGGATGGCCGAGGAGACGCTCGATCTGAGCGGGCGTGCGGAAGGTACGGTCGGCCAGCTCCCGGCCGAGCGCCAGCATGAGGCCGAGCGCCAGCCCGGCTATGGCGGAGAAGGCAAAGGTGATGACCGTTTTCGGCGACGACTTCTTGCGCGCCGGGGAGGCCTCGGTCAGAACGCGCGCATCCGTGATCGGGAAGGATTCCTGCTGGAGTGCGGTCTTGTAGCGGTCGAGGAAGCTCTCGTAGAGGTTCTGGTCGGCCTGCGCATTGCGTTCCAGCTCGCGCAGGCGCACCTGGGCCTGGGCGATGTTGGTGGAACGCGCCGTATAGTCCGCGAGCGACTTCTGGAGATCGGCCTCCTGCTTGAGGGCGACCTCGAGATCGCTCTTGTAGACCTGCTCGATCCGCCCGAGTTCCTTCAGGATCAGTGCGTTGATGTCGTCTATCTGGCGGCGCGCCCTCTGGGCGGCCTGGTGTTCTGGCCCGTACCGCCGCGATACGTCCGCCTCCTGCTGCGCCAGTTTCGAACTTTGCTGGCGCAACTGGCTGATTACCTGGTTGTCCAGTGCGTCCACCACCGACGCCTCGGGATTGCCCGACGCTATCATCTGGGCAATCTGGTCGTAGCGTGCACGCCGCTCGGCGGTTTCCCTCTGCACCTCCACCATCTTGGTCGAGAGGTCGGTGAGCTGCGTGTCGGACAGGAGCTGGCCGCCACCGGAATTGGTGTCGATGATGCCGTTATCGCGCTTGTAGCTCTGGACGAGCTGGTCGGAAGCGACCGCTTTGTCGCGAAGCTCGGTGAGGCGCACTTCCAGCCATGCGGATGCGCGATTCACAGATTCGTAGCGAGCATCCAGCTTTTCTTCGAGATAGGCGTTGGCGACCGCATTGGCTGCGTCGGAGGCTCTCTGCGCATCCTCGGATCTGAAGCTGATGGCCATCACGAAGGTTTCATCGAGGCGCTCGACGGACAGCCGCCTGGAGAATGCGTCGATGATGCCGCGCGGAACGCCCTCTTCCTGCACGGCGGGCGGCGGGGGGCCGAGCCTGATCATAGAGCGGATGACGCTGAGGCCGCGCGAGGCAAGATGGGCGATGGAGTTCTGCGGGCGGGTGAGTTCCTCGGCGTCGACCAGACCGAGCTGCTGGATGACCTTCAGCGCGATCTTCTCGGAGCGGATGATCTGCATCTGGCTGTTGACGTCGACATCGGTGAGGGCGGGCTGCATGCCCGGAGGGTTCGGATTGCGCCCGTCGAAGGTCTGCGCGTTCTCGATGTCGAGGTAGACCAGCGCGGTCGAATTGAACATCGGCTTGGTGGTGATCAGATAGATCACGCCCACCACCAGCATCGCCGCCACCGCGGCCGCTATGAGCAAGGCGCGGCGCCGCAATATCGCAAGCAGGTTGGCGATGCTGAGGAGGCCCGCATCCGACTCGGCAGGCGGCTGCGGCCGAGGTGATTCGGCTGGCCAGTTCTTCTGGAGCTGCACGAGCATCGGGCCGGTCCCTATGTTGCGATGCACAAAGCCTTTGAATTCAATGACCGGGACGATTAGTCCCGAAAGCCGTTTGCTGGCTCTAAGTCTCTGTATTCAAAAGCTTATCGAATACCTTTTGTTGCCCAAGCCCGTGGAATGCAAGGTTAGCAGAGTTTTGTTGCAGTGCAAGAGAGGTTCTCAAGAGAGCATGGTTTTGAGGCCGAAGTTTGAACTCGTCGCGGCTGGGGCGCTCTGCCGCAGTTCAGCGATGGCCGCTCGCCCTCGCGCTTGGGGTGGGCGTCCAGGTCTGGAACCTGTCGCCGCGCACAGAACGCCATACGCCCCATGCGGTTCCGGCGAAAGATAAGAGCATGGCGAGCGTCTTCAAGGCAGGCCCGAATTTCGCCGCGACGAGAATTGCAAAGGCGGCGGCAGCCAGGAGCAATGCGCCCAGCACGGGCGCCGGCGGGAAGACCGCGAGCATCGCCAGCAGGAAGAACAGGCCGGCAAGCAGGAGATTGTAGCCGATCACCCACTTCAGCAGCCGGTGCGACACGTAGCAATAGGCAAGCGCCGGCCTCGGCCAGATCTCCGGCCAGATGAGGCGATGCACGTTGAAGGCCTGGCAGGCGATGCGGATCTTGCGGCGGAACTCGTCATAGGTGCTCGTCGCCGATTTCTCGAAGGCGAGCGCTTCCGGCGCCCGTACGACGCGCATGCCGTCGATCAGGATCTTCATCGAGATATAAAAGTCGTCGATGATGTCGTCCGGCACGACATGATGGGCGGAGCGCCGGATAGCGAACAGGGATCCGTCGGCGCCAACGACGCTGAACGCGTCGCTTTCGAGCTGCTTGATCGCCTCTTCGATCCGCCAGTAGAGCGAGCCCGAGCTGCTCATCGCACTCTCGTCGGGGTTCGAGTAGACGAGATGGCCGCAGACGCAGCCGACCTTGGGATCGGAGAACCACGGCGCGATCTCAGGCAGCACGTTCAGGTCGAGTTCGACATTCGCATCCGTGAACACGACGATGTCGGCGGTGCATTTGTCGACCAGCACGTTCATGCCGTGCGACTTGCCGCGCCTGACCTCAGCGGCGATCACGTTGATCCTGTCCCGGAACGGCTCCAGCCGTTCCAGCGTGCGGTCCGATGCCCCGTCCACATAGATGAAAAGCTCGCACTGTGGCACTGCCTCGGCCACCGCGATCATGTTGCGGGCCTTTTCAGCGATGGTGCGCTCCTCGTTGTAGGCGCAGACACATATCGCAAAAGTCGGCATGGGGGATTGGGGCGCCAGCGGAGCCTGCCTGCGACGGACGAGCATCAGCGACAGCGGATAGGTCACGAAAGGGTGGATGCTGAGCAGCAGAAAAACGAAAAACAGGCCGATGAATATGACAAACGTCACGGTGCGGGCACCCTCACAAAAACCACCCTCCGACCCCGCCCAGCGCCACCGGATGCCTGATCCGGCAAGAATAAAATGTGTAGTCCCCAGCAGAAAAACGGCCCTGCCGCATGGACAGG
>JAEYXI010000495.1 GCA_023428515.1 Pseudomonadota bacterium
TGTGCCCCTTGGCGGCGCGCGCGGCCGGCGGCAGGGACAATGGCCCGGCCGGCCTGCGCGACGACTACGGGGACAACTATTATGCGGGTTTCGTGATCGACCCTGACGGCTACCGGCTGGAGGCCTATTGCGACAAGGCAGGGTGAGGCAGACCGCGCATGCATTGCGCGCATCAGGTGTCAGGGAGGTGGCAGCAGGCCGCCTCCCTGTTTTTCATGCACGCTTTCGCCGTACCGCACTCCGGAGTACCAAAGGGAGAGTTCTGCCGGGGAGGGGATCGTGATCGCGGCCTATATCGACGAATTCATCATGGTGTGCGTCGGCATCTGGATGTCGGGCGTCGGCTTCGGGTTTTTCCAAAGCCCCTTCCAGGCGCCACCGGGACCGCAACCCTGGTGGGTGACCGTGGTCCCGCATTTCAAATGGATGGGGCCATTGCTGATCGTCATTGCGATCGTGCTGGCTGTTGCAGAGCCGGCGTGAGCGGTCGTGCCATCTCGTGTCGGCCCGGTGTTATTCTGCCTGAGCCCGCGAGCCGCTTCGAAGCCGGTCCTGGATCGCGGAAAGGGATGACATGGCGGATTCCGATCGGATCGATGGGCTGATCGCAGCCGTCCCCCAAGCCTTGGCGCTTCGTGCCGGGCTGGACCTTGGCATCTTCACCCGGCTCGGCGGCGGCGCGGCGACTGCCGACAGCCTTGGGGCCGTGCTCGCCGTCGAGCCCGACCGCCTGTCACGCCTCCTCTACGCGCTCGCCAGCATCGGGCTCCTCGAAGTCCGGGATGGCCGGTTTCGGAACTCGGCCGAAGCCGCCGCCTTCCTCGACGCGTCCAGCCCGACCTATCGCGGCGGCGATCATGCGCTGCTGCGCGAACTCTGGGGCGCCGACCTCTTGACCGCGGACTCGCTGCGCGAGAACCGGCCGGCCGCGCTGCACGATTTTTCCGAAGCGGGGCCGGAGGCGGCAGCCGCCTTCAGCCGCATGCTCGCGCCGGGCGGGGTGATCTTCGGCCGGCAACTGGCCGAGGAACTGGACCTCTCGGCGGTCGGTTCGGTGATCGACATCGGCGGGGGCGCGGGCACGATTCTCGTCGGGCTGCGCGAGCGGTGGCCGCACATCGCGGCGACGCTGATGGAACTTCCGACGGTCGCCGCGGCCGCGCCGGAAATCCTCAGGGAATACGGCGCCGCCGACGTGGTGGTCGAAGAGGGGGACATAACCGTCGCGCCGTCGGTCGGCCGGTACGATCTGGCGATCCTGAAGGCCGTCGTCCAGGTCCTTCCGCCGGACCAGGCGCGCCGTTCGATCCTGAACGCGGCGCGTTGCCTGAAACCCGGAGGCGAGATCGCGATTGCCGGCTGGGGCGTCGTCGACGACGACCGCCTCGGCCCGCCCGAGGGCGTCTTCCTGAACCTCACCTTCCTGAACCTCTATCGCCACGGCGAATCCTATACGGAGGGTCAGTATCGCGCCTGGATGAGCGAGGCTGGCTTCAGGGATATCTCCAGGTCCCGGCTGACGGACGGGAGCACGTTGTTTCGTGCGCGCATCACGGGCTGATTGATGCCCGGTACCGGACGTCGCCTTCCGCGCATTGCAGCTTAAATGACACGAATAGGAAAAAAATCCTTGACGCCGTAACGGTGGTTTGGTAGGGTTTCGCTATCGTCGGAAAATTGCGGGTAGGCGGCGGAGCGAACTCATCGAGTGGCTCTTTTCGTTACCCTCGATCACCTCCGACCGTTGGCGCTGATCCTTCTTTCTCAAGGTGGATGGAGCGCTCACTTTCCAAACCGGAGCACGACATGAAACGCAAGCCGCTGGCTGAGTGGCGGGCTATACGCGCGCTTTTGGAAGGCGCGCGGCCCACGATCGAACTGGTCGCGCAGGCTTCAAGGCGCTCGGCAAGGGCGCTGGAACTGGAGGCTGAGCGGGAGGGCTGGCGGCTCGACCGGGTGCCCGATGAGGACATAGGCGAGAAGCTGCGGGGCGTCATAGCGCTGCTGGTGGAGCGCGTCGAAGCGCTGGGACGCAAGGCGCTGGAGGACGGCACCAGGATCGACAAGAGCGAGATCGACGGCTTGCTGTCGATCATAAAGGGCCTCGACAAGGTGGCCGAAATCACGCGGACGGAAGAATCCGCGAAACAGAAGCAGACCAGGCGGGATGAAGACCTCGGAGACGTCCTTACGCAAATCAACCAGCGCATCGTCGAGTTTGCGCAAGAGCTCGCTCAGGAGATGGCTGGAACGGCAGATCGGCCTGTGGGGAGCTGAGCTCGTCCTCGCGGCCTGGCTGCTTTTCGCGCGGCTTGAACAATACCCGATCTTCGGCGCGCCGGATCGCTGGCTGGTGACCGGAGGGCGAGGATCGGGAAAGACCAGGCTCGGCGCCGAATGGATGAACGCGCTGGTACGCGGGCTGCCGCCCTTTTCGCGGGACCGGAAGAGATATGAGCATTTCGCCCTCGTCGGCGAGACGCTCTCCGACGTGCGCGAGGTGATGATCGAGGGGCCGTCGGGGCTGCTAGCGATCTGCACCGAGAACAGGCCGCGCTACGAGGCGTCGCGGCGTCGTCTGGTATGGCCGACCGGGGCGGTGGCGCATGTGTTCTCGTCGGAGGATCCGGAGAGCCTGCGCGGGCCGCAATTCGACGCCGCATGGTGCGACGAGCTAGGCAAATGGAAGAACGCGGAGGCGACCTTCGACATGCTGCAGTTCGGGCTGAGGCTGGGTCCAAGGCCTATGCAAATCATCACCACGACGCCGCGGCCGACGCGGCTGATGAAGAAGCTGCTCGGCGATCCCCAGGTGGAGCGGACGAGGCTGTCGACGGAGCGCAACAAGGCCAACCTCGCCAAGGGTTTTGTCGAGGCTCTGGCAAAACGCTACGGCGGCACGCGGCTCGGCCGGCAGGAGCTGGAGGGCGAGCTGATCGAGGATCGCGAGGACGCGCTGTGGTCACGCGAGATGCTGGCCGAGGCGTTTGTCGCGGAGGCCGGTGAATTGAGGCGGATCGTCGTGGCGATCGACCCGCCGGCCAGCGCGCGAAGGACGTCGGACGCCTGCGGCATCGTCGCGGCGGGGCTCGACGGCGAGGGCAGGGTTTTTGTGCTGGCGGACGCGACGCTGAAGGCCGCGAAGCCGCGTGACTGGGCGCTTGCCGCAGTGGCGCTCTACCACCGGCTGGAGGCGGACACGATCGTCGCCGAGGTGAACCAGGGCGGCGACATGGTGACGGCGGTGATCCGCACTGTGGACGAGACGGTGCCGGTGAAGGCGGTGCGTGCGAACCGAGGCAAATGGCTGCGCGCCGAGCCGGTCGCGGCGCTTTATTCGCAAGGCCGCGTGAAGCATGCCGGGCGCTTCGCCGAGCTGGAGGACGAGATGTGCGACTTCGGGCCGGACGGCCTGTCGGGCGGGCGCTCGCCGGACCGGGTCGACGCGCTTGTCTGGGCGGTCGGTGAGCTGGTGCCGAAGGGCGGGGCGGTGCCGAGGGTGAGAGACTTCGTGAGGGAGTAGGGGATAGTGAGTAGTGAAATAGTGAGTAGCGAATAGTTCGCGTGTCGTTGTCGATTTTTACTCACTAATCACTAATCACTAATCACTACTCACTATTCGCTCTTCCCTTTTTCAATCAGGAAAAATCTATGACTTGGAACTGGCCCTGGAAGACGGCCGGCGGGAACGTCGTGCCTGAACGGAAGAGCGGATATGGCTTCGTGGCGCTGCATGCGGCGGGCGAGGCGCACTGGACGCGGCGCGACTATGCGGCGCTGGCGCGGGAGGGGTTCATGAGGAACCCCGTCGTGCATCGTTCGGTGCGGCTGATCGCGGAGACGGCGTCGGCCGTGCCCTGGCTGCTCTACGAGGAGGGGGACGACCTCGACACGCATCCGCTGCTCGACCTGCTCGAAAGGCCGAACCAGCGGCAGGCCGGCGCGAGCTTGCTCGAGGCGCTCTACGGGCACCTGCTCTTGTCGGGCAACGCCTATGTCGAGATGATTGCGGCGGGGGATGGCGAAGCGCGGGAACTGCATCTGCTCAGGCCCGACCGCGTGTCGGTGCTGACGGACCAGGCCGGCTGGCCGAGCGCGCTTGAATATCGCGAGGGAAGCGCGAGGCGGCGGGTGGGCGTGGGACGGGCGGGCGAGGGCGCGCTTCAGCTCTCGCTCTTCCATCCGCTCGACGATCATTACGGCTTCGCGCCGCTTGAGGCGGCGCTGATGGCGCTCGATATCCACAACGCCGCGGGGCGTTGGAACAAGGCGCTGCTCGACAATTCGGCGCGGCCGTCCGGCGCGCGGGTCTATGCGCCGAAGGAGGGGGGCAACCTTTCCGACGAGCAGTTAGACCGGCTGAAGGCCGAGCTCGAGGACGGCTATTCGGGTGCGGCGCGGGCAGGCCGGCCGCTGCTCCTGGAGGGCGGGCTCGACTGGAAGGCGATGGGCCTGACGCCGAAGGACATGGATTTCATCGAGGCCAAGCGCGCGGCGGCGCGCGACATAGCGCTCGCTTTCGGCGTGCCGCCCATGCTGCTCGGCATTCCCGGCGACAACACCTACGCCAACTACCAGGAGGCGAACCGAGCCTTCTACCGCATGACCGTGCTGCCGCTGGTGGCGAGAACGGCGAAGGAGTTTTCGGCCTGGCTGGCGCCGGCGTTCGGCGAGGGGCTGCGGCTCTGGTACGACGCGGATGCGGTCGAGGGCCTTGCCGCCGACCGTGACTCGCTGTGGGCACGGGTGGGGGCGGCGGCGTTCCTCAGCGACGACGAGAAGAGGGAAGCGGTAGGGTATGGGCGCGGGGCGGGCTGAGCGGCAAGGCAGGGTTTCGGGCGGATCAGCCGAGAGTGCCGAGGGGGCAGTCCGGCGGGGGACGGTGGACGGGCGGAGGGGGCGGTTCTGTCATCCTTGTACAGAATCGACCGCGAGGTTCAGGCAGTGGTTCGCGGCAGATCGCCGGGCGTCAGGTCGATATCACGCCAAATCAGGCGACGCGGCTTGAGATCAGCCATTCGCAGATGCAGGCAGCGGTAAGGCGTGTCCGCGAGTTGGACCCGCGATGGCGTCCAACACCGAGCGCCTATGAGACTGTCGAAGGCGAGATCTCGGCCAACGAGGCGGCCGCCCGCCAAGCATTGGATAGGCTCTTCGAGCTACCGCGCAACGGAATCGGCCCCGGACCATATGCGGTCGAGTCGCAGCTTGCACGCGGCGGCCGACGATGGACCGCCGAAGAGATTCGTGAGAACAATCGTATCGGCAGGGTCTACGGGTGTCATACCTGTGGAACAAAAGATCCGAGAACGCCAAACGGGAACTTCATCGGAGACCATCAAGACCCAAATGCCCTTAACTCTCCCGGTCGATCACAGCGAATCTATCCACATTGCCTAGCCTGTAGCATGGCCCAAGGAGGTAATATTACTTCTTTGAAGTGGGGAAAATAATATGATTAAGACCAAAAAATACGCCCCGGAAAACTCGATAGTTTTCATATCGGACAATCTCCAAAGCATGCCCCCGGAGCATGTCTGGGGAAATATGATAAACTATAATAGAACCTCTGTTTCGGTAGGTTGTTATCCGGAAATCGATGGAGAGACGGAATTCCAATTGGGGAGAGCGCTCGAGGTTTCGACGGATTTCGATCAAGTATTCGACGGAACGATCGAAACTCCAAACAGGACGCTGATAATTTCCACTGTCGAAGGAACGATCCTGCTGGAGGACGAGGTGCCTGAAATGGAAACCCGGGTGCGCGTTTGGCTTAGCCGTCTCCGCTGGCCGGAAAAGGTCGTTGTTGGCTGGGGGTGACGTTCGCCAACTACCAGGAGGCCAACCGCGCCTTCTATCGCATGACCGTGCTGCCGCTGGTGGCGAGAACGGCGAAGGAGCTTTCGGCCTGGCTGGCGCCGGCGTTCGGCGAGGGGCTGCGGCTCCGGTACGACGCTGACCAGGTTGAAGGCCTGTCCGCCGACCGTGACTCGCTGTGGGCAAGGGTGGGGGCGGCGAGCTTCCTTAGCGACGACGAGAAGAGGGAAGCGGTGGGTATGGGCCCAAGCAAAGGCAAGCTGAATGGCGGCCGCCACACCATCCGAGTCAGCGTGACCTATAAAACGCCCCCGCGGCCGAGGTTGAAGGCATCCAGCCACCTTCGCCTCTTGATGCC
>JAEYXI010000499.1 GCA_023428515.1 Pseudomonadota bacterium
GGTAAGCGCTACACGCTCGGTGTCTTCGTACAGTCGAATTTCGGCAAGCGCTGGAATTTTACGGTGCGCGGGGTGCGGGCCGGCCTGGAGCTGAGCGAGCCGGCGATCCGCGAGGGCACGCCGCGAGCGGAGAAGAGCTCGATCATCGCGATCGTCGCCACCGACGCGCCGCTGATCCCGCACCAGTTGAAACGGCTGGCGAGGCGCGTGCCGATCGGCGTGGCGCTGACCGGCGGCTACGGCTACCACAGCTCCGGCGACATTTTTCTCGCCTTCTCGACGGCGAATGCCGAAGCCGCCGCGGGCGCGACGGGGAGGTTGGCGCGGGCGGAATACGTGCCTGATGTCGACATCGACCGCTTCTTCGATGCAACCATCCAGGCGACCGAGGAGGCGATCCTGAACAGCCTCACCGCCAATGACGACATGACCGGCCGCGACGGCAATTTCGTGCCGGCGCTGCCGAAGGACTGGCTACGGCAGCGGTTTGGCGTCGACGAAGCCGGGCGTGGACAGACGAGGCTTTGATCGACGACAATCAGGGCTCACGAACGCATACGATGGACAGCCGGGGAGCCATCATGGGCAACGCGGAACGGGCGAGGATATCGGCCTACGAGCGCCTGGGCGGCGATGACGGCCTTCGCACGCTGGTCGAGGCGTTCTACGACATCATCGAGCAGGAAGACCATGCGGAGGAACTGCATCTTCTGCATCGCCGCGGCTTCGGCGTCGCCCATTCCCGCGAGGAGCAGTTCAACTATCTGAGCGGTTTCTTTGGCGGTCCCCAGCGCTATGTGATGAAGCATGGGCATGCGAGGCTGAAGGAAATTCACGAGCATGTGCCGATCGGGCCAGAGATGCGGGACCTCTGGCTGCGCTGCATGGAAGAAGCTATCGCCAGGATAGGGCTGGATGAAGACCTTGCAGCCTTGCTCATGCGCCACTTCAAGGCGGCTGCGGAGACTGCTCGCAACCTCGATTGAGACGGCCAGGTCGCGCGGTGGAGGATAGCGCCTTCCGAGCAGCAAGGCAGAAAATCAGTCGAGCTTCTGAATCTCGGCCGCCTGGTCTGGAACGAGCCGGACCCGGTATTTCGCATCGGCGCAGGTCAGCGTCCACACAGCGTCGTCGTCGGCAGTCGGATCGCGCTTGGCACTGACCGGCTCCGCGCAAGCCAACCCCTGGTTGCGAACCTGGACCGCGACCAGTTCGCCCGCAGCGGCATCGTCGGCTGCATCGGTCTGTGCGGCGGCGGGCAAGACGCCGGCCACAAGTGCCGCCACGACGGCCCAACACAATGCTTCGTCTCTCATGATCGGAGCCTCCTGAATCTGCGCCTATGTTGTCAGCCTGTTTAGCAGATCGTTCAAGAAATCGAAGCCGGGGCACCGAGGTACGATGAAGAAAAGGCCGCGCAGAAGCGCAGCCTTTCGCATAGATCACGTGGCGTCAGGACGCCTGGATGAAATTCCGGCGCCGAAGGTCCATCGTCGTGCGGTTGCTGTGCAGCGACCTGCCCGTCAACTCGGCTTCTGTTCGGCGAGGCACTTGCGGCCCTCCGCCATTGCCTTGTAGGTCCCCCGGAGATCGACGACAAAAGCGCCCGGGGTTTGGGGAAACACTATCATCGTGTATTTTTTCGCCACGTCGCGTTTGAAGGCGGGATTGTCCGTCAAAATGTAGCCGCCCGAATATCCACCCTTCAATTGGCCGCTCGTGGTGGTCGCTACGCCGGCGTAAAGATTGCCGTCGATGTCGACGAAGATTTCCTCGGCGCCGTTCCTGATGCCGATATCCGCCTTCGTGAACACGCCGAGATACCCGACCGAATGGTCTGCGGCGACCCCCATTTGCACTGAGCCCTGGCCGACGGAGCTCACGATCAGGCAATCTCCGCGCGTTTTGTTCGCGTAGACGGTCCAGCCCTCGATGTCGGGCCCGAACCTGACGAGCGTGTCGGTAGCGAGCGGAAGGGGATTTTGCTGGGCCCAAACTACAGTCGCACATGAAACGGCTACTGACGCCGCCGCGATAAGTGTCGCAACATTTCGCATTTGTGTACCCTCCAATGGTCATCGCTCCATAGACGAAAACCCGGAGTGACGGCACGTAATTTACAGTAGCGTACGAGGAACGTTCAGGACGACGGCCTGCGTCTTCACGCTCGGCGGCGCCGATGCTATCGATCGGTCTGCTGCGCTCGCGTTGCGCAGCGCAAAATGCCTGGGAGGGGCCTCATGAAACGCAAGACGACCCTTGCCGCACGACGGCGGGCCTGACGCCATGCGCCACGATGTATCCGTGATCGGATTATACATACTCGACGTACTCGGCCGGCCGGTTTCCCGCATCCCCGACCGAGGCAATGTCGACTTCATCGAGGAAATCCGCCTGACTGTAGCCGGCACCGCCGGCGGCACGGGGGTCGACGCCGCCAAGCTCGGGCTGAAGAGCCTGGCGGTCGGCGCGGTCGGCGACGATGAGAAGGCCGACTGGGTGCTGATGACGCTGGAAAAACACGGCATCGACACCTCGCTGATGCAGCGCATAGCAGGCGTGCCTACCTCGGCGTCGATCCTCAACGTGCGGCCGAACGGCGACCGCCCGGCGCTTCATGTGCGCGGAGCGTCCGACCATTTCGACGTGCCGCCCGCAGTCTATGACGATGCGCTCGACGCGCCGATCGTGCATCTCGGCGGGACCGGGCTGCTCAGCAAGCTCGACGGCGAGCGGAGCGTCGACCTCCTCGCCGAGGCGAAGCGGCGCGGGCGCACCACGACGCTCGACCTGCTCGCGGCAAACGCGGCGACAGCACATCTGGTGCTGCCGCTGCTGCCGCATGTCGACTATTTTATGCCCTCGATCGAGGAGGCGCAGGACATTTCCGGATGCCAGGGAGCGGAGGCATGCGCGGAGTTCTATCTGGGTCGGGGCGCGACGGCCTGCGTCTTCACGCTCGGCGGCGACGGCGCCTATTTTGCGCATCGCGACGGGACGCGACTGAAATCACCTGCCTACTCGATCAACGTGGTCGACACGACGGGGTGCGGCGACGCGTTCGACGCCGGCTTCATCGCCGCGCTGCACCATCGCATGGACCTCGACACGACGCTGCGCTTCGCCCAGGCTAGCGCCGCGCTCGTCGCAAGCGGCCTCGGCTCGGACGCCGGCATACGGTCGTTCGAACATACGCTGGAGACGATGCGGACCCTGCCTGTCAGGCGGTGAGCGCGCTCAGTCGGGCTTGGCGACGTGCCAGACGTCGTTGGCGCCGTCGCCCATCACCTCGCCAGGCTTGGTGTCCTTGATGAAGGTGTAAAGCGGCTTGCCGTCATAGGCCCACATCTTCGAGCCGTCGGTGCGCTCGACGATCGTCCATTCGCCGTCAGCCTTCGCGTCGGCCGCGGCCGCGAAGGGCGGCCAGTTCGTGGCGCACATGTCGTAGCAGTTCGACTTGCCCGCCTCGTCCTTGTCGAATGTGTAGAGCGCCATGCCCTTGGCGTCGGTGTAGATCTTTCCATTCGGCGTATCGGCGACCATGGCCGGCTCGGCGGCCAGGACCGGGCTGGCCGTCGCAAGCGCGATGCCGAAAGCGAGCGCAAAACGTCTCATGTCGATAGCTCCCTGTGTTCATTACACCCAGCCTCTGGCCGCGCGTTCCGCGCCGGGCTGCATGAGAACGAATCGCAAGGACGATTCCTTTCCGCTCCTTTTCGCCGAGTGGTGAGAGCGGTTAGAAGCGAGGAACAACTACAGATCGGGATTCGACCGCGCACATGCCCAACCACCTGCGATCCTCGAGCGCTACGGCATGACCGAGACCGGCATGAACACGTCGAACCCCTATGAGAGGGATCGCATTCCGGGTTCGGTCGGCCCTGCCCTGCCGGGCGTCTCCGTGCGCGTGACGGAGCCGGAGACAGGCCGGCCGCTGGCGGGCGACGCCATCGGCATGATCGAGGTCAGCGGACCGAACGTGCTGGCGGGCTATTGGCGGAAGCCGGAGGCGACCGAGGAGAGCTTTCGCGAGGACTGCTTCTTCATCACCGGCGACTTGGGCAAGATCGACGAGAACGGCTACGTCTGGATCGTGGGACGCGGCAAGGACCTGGTCATCACCGGCGGCTTCAACGTCTATCCCAAGGAGGTGGAGCTCGAGATCGATGCGCTCGCCGGCGTCAACGAGAGCGCGGTGATCGGCGTGCCGCACCGCGACTTCGGCGAGGCCGTGGTGGCGGTGGTGGTGCCGGAAAAGGGCGCGGCGCTCGACGAGGCGGCGATGATTTCGCAACTGAAAGAGCGGCTCGCCGGCAACAAGGTGCCCAAGCGTGTGATCGTGGTGGACGAGCTGCCGCGCAATACCATGGCCAAGGTGCAGAAGAACGTGCTGCGCGAGCAGCATGGGGGGTTGTTCGAGTAACGGGCTATCCCTCTCCCGGCGGGTGCGGGCCGCCCACCGGCAAGTCGCCGTCCGGCCGTCTGCCACAATTTCTCGTTTCGCCTGGATCAGGCCGGAATTCCGGCGATGCTCTACGCGATTTCCGAACTCCCGCGTCGCTGAACGCGCAGTGCTCTGCCCGCGAAATCGCCGATAATAGAGCTATGACCGACGCCATCGTCACGTCCGAGAGCCAGTCGCAAGTCTCACGACGCGAGGAGCGCATCGGCTTCCTGCTGGTCTTCCTTTCGGCCTTGTTCTGGAGCTTCGGCGGCGCCATTGCGCGCTACATCGAGACGCCTGACAGCTGGACGGTGGTCTTCTGGCGCTCGCTCTGGGCGGCGGTTTTCCTGCTTGGCTTCATGCTGGCGCGGGATGGCGTCCGAGGCACGCTGAAGCTTTTTCGCGGCATGGGCCTACCCGGGATCGCGGTCGCGATCTGCTTCGCCACCGCATCGACGTCCTTCATCGTCGCCATCGCCTACACCACGGTGGCCAATGT
>JAEYXI010000552.1 GCA_023428515.1 Pseudomonadota bacterium
CCTTCTCCAGCGCCTTGTTGATCCAGGGATGGATGATCGCCTCGTCTTCCTTGAGGCCGAGCTTCTGCAGCATGCCGTCCATGCGCTCGGAGCCGAAGATGCGCATCAGGTCGTCCTGCAGCGACAGATAGAACTTCGAGCGGCCCGGATCGCCCTGGCGGCCGGAGCGGCCGCGGAGCTGGTTGTCGATGCGGCGGCTTTCGTGGCGTTCGGTGGCGAGCACGTAGAGGCCACCGGCGGCGATCGCCTTCTCCTTCAGCTTCTGCACGTCCTCGCGGATGGCGGCTTCCTTCGCCTCGCGCTCGGTTCCCTCGGGCATGTCCGCAAGCTCTTCGGCGATGCGCATGTCGGCATTGCCGCCGAGCTGGATGTCGGTGCCGCGTCCGGCCATGTTGGTGGCGATGGTGATGGCGCCGGGCTTGCCGGCCTGGGCGACGATCGCCGCTTCGCGTTCATGGTGGCGCGCGTTCAGGACCTCGAAGTCCTTGAAGCCGTCCTTGCGCAGGCGCTCCGCCAGCATTTCCGACTTCTCGATCGAGGTGGTGCCGACGAGGATCGGCTGGCCCTTCTCGCGGGCCTCCTTGATGTCGCGGACGATCGCCTTGTACTTCTCCTCGACGGTCCGGTAGACCTCGTCGTCCTCGTCGATGCGCTTGACGGGCAGGTTGGTCGGCACCTCGGTCACTTCGAGGCCGTAGATGTTGCCGAACTCCTCGGCTTCCGTCAGCGCCGTGCCGGTCATGCCGGCGAGCTTCTTGTACATGCGGAAGTAGTTCTGGAAGGTCACCGAGGCCAGCGTCTGGTTCTCAGGCTGGATCGCCACGTGCTCCTTGGCCTCCAGCGCCTGGTGCAAGCCTTCCGAATAGCGGCGGCCTGGCATCATGCGGCCGGTGAACTCGTCGATGATGACAATCTCGTTGTTGCGGACGATGTTGTCCTTGTCCTTCTGGAACAAGCGGTGCGCCTTCAGCGCGTTGTTGACGTGGTGCACGATGGCGACGTTCTCTACGTCGTAGAGCGACTCACCCTTGAGGTGGCCGGCCTCGCGCAGCATGTTCTCGAGCTTCTCGGTGCCTTCCTCGGTGAAGATCGCCGTGCGCTGCTTCTCGTCGACCTCGTAGTCCGGAGCGTCGAGCTTGAGGATGAAGGCGTCGATCGTGTTGTACATTTCCGACCTGTCCTCGAGCGGACCGGAAATGTTGAGCGGCGTGCGGGCCTCGTCGACCAGGATCGAATCGACCTCGTCGACGATCGCGTAATTGTGACCGCGCTGCACCATCGAGGGGCGGTCGTACTTCATGTTGTCGCGCAGATAGTCGAAGCCGAGCTCGTTGTTGGTGGCGTAGGTCACGTCGGCGGCGTAGGCGGCGCGGCGTTCGTCGTCGGAGAGGCCGTGCACGATGATGCCGACCGAGAGGCCGAGGAATTTGTATATGCGCCCCATCCATTCGGCGTCGCGCCTGGCGAGGTAGTCGTTGACGGTGACGACATGCACGCCCTTGCCGGCGAGCGCGTTGAGGTAGACAGGCAGCGTCGCGACCAGCGTCTTGCCTTCGCCGGTCCGCATCTCGGCGATGCCGCCATTGTGGAGCACCATGCCGCCGACAAGCTGCACGTCGAAGGGCCGCATGCCGAGCACGCGGCGCGCCGCCTCGCGCACGGTGGCGAAGGCGGGGATGAGCAGGTCGTCGAGGGTAGCGCCGTTGGCGAGGTCGGCGCGGAATTGCTCCGTGCGTGCCGCAAGCTCGGCGTCGGTCAGCGCCTTGAGCTCGTTCTCCATGGCGTTGATCGCCTCGACCCTTGGTCGCGTCGACTTGATGCGGCGATCGTTGGAGGAACCGAATATCTTGCGGGCGAGAACGCCGAGACTGACCATCAAATGGCCCTTTCAACCGTAGTTTTGCCGGCGGGGTACCGGCGCAATCCGCCGGACCGGGCAGGCGAAGCGGATTCTGCAAACAGCGAAAAGCGCCCGGAAAACGGTTCTGGACGCAAAGACGCTGGACAGATAAGAGGGGCCTCAACCGATGTCAACGCGCCGATTTGCGCTATATAGCGCTGAATTCCGCCACAATCAGGCGTGCTTCAAGGCGCCTCAATGTTCCCCGACCGGAGAGTTCCAATGTCGATTTCGTTTCGCGGTGCCTCATTCGCTAGGCTGGCGCTGCCCTTGACCATGGTTGCGGCGCTGACAGCGTCGGCATATGCGCAGGAGACGGCGCCTGCCGGAGAGCCCTCGGCGCCCGCGACGGAAGCCCAGCCAGCCGCCCCGGCCGCGGCGCCCGATCCGGCCAAGGTGGTCGCCACGATCGACGGTCAGCCGGTCACCGAGGCCGATCTCGCGCTGGCGCTGGCCAGCGTCGACCAGCAGTATTCGCAGCTTCCGCCCGACCAGCGCCGCGCCGCCGCCTTCATGGCGATCCTCGAAATCAAGCTCGCGGCGGCGAGGGCGGTTAGCGAGGGGCTGGACAAGGATGCCGAATTCGAGCGCCGCATGGCCTTCCTGCGCGACCGGGCGCTGCACAGCGAAGTGATCGAAAAGGACATCGGCGCCAAGATCACCGACGAGGAAGTCCGCGCCCGCTACGACAAGCAGATCTCGGAGACGCCGCCGGCCAACGAGATCAAGGCGCGCCACATCCTGGTGAAGACCAAGGAAGAGGCCGACGCGATCATCAAGCAACTCGACGGCGGCGCCGATTTCGAGAAGCTTGCCAACGAACACACGACCGACCCGAGCGGCAAGACGACCGGCGGTGACCTCGGCTATTTCGCGCAGGGCCAGATGGTGCCGGAGTTCGAGACGGCAGCCTTCGCGCTCGAGGTCGGCGCCTACACCAAGCAGCCGGTGCAGAGCCAGTTCGGCTGGCACATCATCAAGGTCGAGGACAAGCGCGCCCAACAGCCGCCGGCCTTCGACACGATCAAGGACCAGATCCGCAACCTCGTCTACCGCGAGAAATACTTCGCCATGGTCGATGAGATGCGCAAGGCGTCCAAGGTCGACGTGACCGACCCCGAACTCAAGAAGGCCGTCGACGCGATGGACGCCGCGACCCCCTGACGGTCCGCCCCGCGCGTCAGCCAGGAACGCAACTCAAGGCCGCGCAGCCGCTCGAATCGGCTTGCGCGGCCTTTCGCTATGGGGCAAACGAAGCCACTTTCCGCGCGTCACCCGTCCGAGGCCCAGATGTCCGCAACGATTTCGCCGCTCGCTCCGAAGAAATATCCAAAAATGCCTGATATCGACGGCGTGCGCATCGCGACGGCGGAAGCGGGCATCAAATACAAGAACCGCACGGACGTGCTCGCCATGGTCTTCGACGAGGGGACCGAGGTGGCGGGCGTCTTCACGCGTTCCAAATGCCCGTCCGCGCCGGTTGACTACTGCCGCCAGAATCTCTCCGGCGGGAAGGCGCGGCTGCTGGTCGTCAATTCCGGCAACGCCAACGCCTTCACCGGCAAAAAGGGCCGCGACTCCACCGCTGCCACCGGCAAGGCCGGGGCCGCCGCGGCGGGGTGCTCGGAGGCCGAGATATTCCTTGCCTCGACCGGCGTGATCGGCGAGCCGCTCGACGCGTCGCGCTTCTCGCATCTGCTCGCCGGCATGGTGAAGGACGCAAAACCCGGATTCTGGCGCGAGGCGGCGAGCGCCATCATGACGACCGACACCTATCCGAAGGTCGCGACGGTCACGGTGAAGCTCGGCGACGCCGACGTCACCATCAACGGCATCGCCAAGGGCGCCGGCATGATCGCGCCCGACGTGGCGACCATGCTCTCCTTCGTGGCGACCGACGCGCCGATCGCGGCGCCCGTGCTGCAGGCGCTGCTCTCGGGCGGCGTCGGCAAGACCTTCAACGCCATCACCGTGGACAGCGACACCTCGACCAGCGACACGCTGCTTCTCTTCGCGACGGGTGCTGCGAAGAAGCGCGGCGCGCCACGCATCGACACCATCAAGGACCCCCGGCTCTCCGCCTTCAAGCGCGGACTCGGCAAGGTGCTGAAGTCGCTGGCGCTGCAGGTGGTGCGCGATGGCGAGGGCGCGCGCAAGCAGGTCGAGATAACAGTCACCGGCGCCAAGTCGGCCCGCTCGGCCAGGAAGATCGCGCTGTCGATCGCCAATTCGCCGCTGGTCAAGACGGCGGTCGCCGGCGAGGACGCCAATTGGGGCCGTGTCGTCATGGCCGTCGGCAAGGCAGGCGAGCCAGCCGACCGCGACCGCCTGTCGATCTGGTTCGGCGATAACCGCCTGGCCTTCGAAGGCGAGCGCGATCCCGGCTATTCCGAGGAAGCGACCTCCGCCTACATGAAGCGCGAGGACATCCGCATCCGCGCCGATATCGGCATAGGCCGCGGCAAGGCGACGGTCTGGACCTGCGACCTCACCAAGGAATACGTTGCCATCAATGGTGACTACAGAAGTTGACGGGTAAAGCGGTGCCGCCGGACAAGCAGCCTAAAGCAGGTCTGTCGACCGTCCGCCGCTACGAGGCGGCGGGCTTCCGCGCCTGGCCGGCCTCCGCCGTTCATTATGACGGCACCTGGGTGGTGCGGCTGACCGCCGGCCACCCCGCCAAGCGGCTCAACTCCGTCAATCCGCTCGACCCCGGCGACGTGCGGGACCTGCCCGAACGCATCATGCGGGCCGGCCGCCGCTTCGACGCCTATGGCAGGCCGCTCACCTTCCGGCTTTCGCCGCTCGCCGGGCAGACGCTGGTGAAACACCTCGAGAAGGAGGGCTGGGCCAGCTTCGACGAATCGCTGGTCATGCAACTCGACCTCGACAACGATGCCGTGCATGGCGCGATGGACCAGATTCCCATGAAGGACATGGGACGTTTCGTCAGCGCGGCGATGGAGACGCAGGCGACCGATCCTGCCTTGCGCCCCGGAATTTCCGAGATCATCGGTGCTATCCAGCCGGAAGCCGGGCTTTTCGTGCTGGAGCAGGAGGAAAAGCCGGTGGCCACCGCCATCTGCGTGCATGACGGCGATCTTGCCGGGCTGTTCGAGGTTGCGACCGCTGAAGCCGAGCGCGGCAAGGGTTACGGCAGGCGCCTGCTGCTCTCGGCGCTGAAATGGGCGAGGCTGCGCGGCGCCAAGCATGCATGGCTGCAGGTCCAGGCGGACAATTTCGCGGCGCGGCGGCTCTACGGCACTCTCGGCTTCAGCGAACTCTACCGCTATCACTACCGCCGCCGGCTGGAAGCCTGAGCTTGGACGCCGGCGTGAAGAAGCTTCTGCTGGTTGCCGCCGTGGCGCTCGTCGATACCGATGGCCGCGTGCTTCTGGCGCAGCGTCCCGAAGGCAAGACGCTTGCTGGCCTGTGGGAATTTCCCGGCGGCAAGGTGGAGCCCGGCGAGACGCCGGAAGAAACGATCGTCCGCGAGGTGCGCGAGGAGATCGGCGTCGAGACCAAGGTCGCGTGCCTGGCGCCGCTGACCTTCGCCAGCCATTCCTATGAGGATTTTCATTTGCTGATGCCGCTCTACGTATGCCGGCGCTTCTGGGGCATTCCCCAGCCGCTAGAGGGGCAGACGCTGAAGTGGGTGCGGCCGCGCGACATGCGCGATTATCCGATGCCGCCGGCCGACCTGCCGTTGATCCCGCCTCTCATCGATCTGCTCTGATCGATCCCCGACCGGGCGTCGGCGACCAGAGGCGGCGCGATTCCTTTTATCGCACCGTTAATGGACCGTTTAGGCAAGTGTGGAAAATTGCCGGATCAGCCGGTCCCGCAATGACCGTGCCGTTTGCCGCCGTGGCGCCAAGGGGATGGTCGACATGACGCCTGAAGACGAGTGGGATGCGATACGTGGCCG
>JAEYXI010000563.1 GCA_023428515.1 Pseudomonadota bacterium
CGCATCTCCTGCGCGTCCTTAAGAGGGGTGGGGAAAAACACACGGCGCGCATCGTCGCCAGCGGCGATATCGATCCCGTCCACATCGATGCCGGTCATGATCCAGCCGCCGCCGTCGGCCTTGGCGAAATAGCGCGCGTAGTTGGCGACGGCATCGAGATGATCGTCGTTCATATGGTCGACCGCCCGCTGCTCCGATTCGGCCAGCGCTTCGACCACCGGACCCTCGACGATCAGGTCGCCGCGCGTGAGCAGGTAGGCCTTCCCGAAACCACCGTTCAGGCTCGCGCGCTCGACTTCCAGTCGGAAGAAGGAGAAGTCGCCCAGGCCAACATAGAGCTTCGCCTTTGGGTTGCGGTTGAGGTAGCGCCGCTGGGCCCGGATACGCTCGGGTGTTCCCGCCTCGAGCTTCCTGGCGCGGCAGACCAGCGTGATCCGGGGATGGGCGAGGGGATCGCCTTTGCCCGGTTCGCCGACGAGCAGCGAACAGCGCGGGTCCTTCAGGATCGCCGGGGTGTGCGCGGAGAGTTGCGAGACGAGGATGAGCGGCGTGCCGTCGGTGTCGGTCGCGACGCCCACCCTGCTTGCAAGCGGCGCGCCCGTTTCCGGATCGATGACGGCAAGCGCTCCGAAGCGGGCGGCGCGGGTGAGCGTCTTTGCCAGCCTGATCGCCTCGGCATCGGTCTCGCGGATCACATCCTTGGGCTTGTCGTTCATTTTCTCACGTCAAAAGTGGATTTTAATCATCCAGTTATTGCGTGATGCGGCTCACCTTACAAGCCAAATGTGGCGCGGCATGATGTACGTCGCAACGTCCGCACGATCATGCCGGCGATGGACACCGGTCCTTCGCGCGGTCGGCGTGGCAGACCTTCCCGGTCAGGCTGGCGAGTGCGCCTGGCTCGATCTCCACGGCAAGAATCCGGTCGAGATCGACCGGACGCGGCATCGTGATCTGGCCGCGCGGGACGCGCTTGAAGCCGAGGGGGCCGTAATAGGGCTCGTCGCCGACGAGAACCACGGCGCCGGCATTGGCTTTGGCGGCGGCCTCGATCGCAATGGCGACCAGGCGGCGGCCGATACCGAGATTCTTGAAGGCAGGCCGCACGGCGAGCGGCCCGAGCAGCAGGGCGCGGCCTTCACTGGCGGCGATACGGGTCAGGCGGACCGAGGCGATGACGGCGCCATCATGGACCGCGACGAAGGACAGCGCCCTCTCGTGCGGGCCGCCTTCGCGGATCTTGTAGGCAGCGCGGGCGAAGCGTCCAGGACCGAAGGCTTCTTCGTTGATGTGGTCGATTTCGGCATCGTGCGCCGGAGTTTCCGGCAGATAGGTCACGTCGGAGGCGTTCATGGTCTCGTCCGGTCGAAGAGGAAGGAATGCCGCGAAGGCGCGGCGGGCCATCGGCGCCGTCAGGCGCGGGCTTCCATTCGTCGTCGGTTCATCCGGATCGCGAGCATGACGCGCCCGCTAACATCATTTCAGTGATGCGTCTACGGCTTTTCGTCGAAATTCCGGCGCGCAGGCCCTGCCGCGCATTTTCGGTGACGCACTGTCACGCCCAAGCGCCCTGTCGGGTTGCGGCGCGTCGCACTAGATACCTTTCTGCGAGCAAGGAAGGACGTGCCATGGGACTGCTGGTCGAGGGCAAATGGGTCGATCGCTGGTACGACACGAAGGAGTCGGGCGGAAAGTTCGTGCGCCAGGACGCCAAATGGCGCGACTGGGTGACCGCCGACGGCCGACCGGCCGAGGGACGTACGCGCGGCTTCAAGGCCGAGCCCGGTCGCTACCATCTCTATGTGTCGTTCGCCTGCCCCTGGGCGCACCGGACGCTGATCTTCCGCAAGCTGAAGAAGCTCGAAGACGTGATCTCCTTCTCGGTCGTACATCATTATATGGGCAAGGACGGCTGGACGTTCCTTGCCGAGGATGGTGCAACCGGCGACACGCTCTACGGCCTCGATTTCCTGCATCAGATCTACACCAAAGCCGATCCGGCCTATACGGGCCGGGTCACCGTGCCGGTCCTTTGGGATCGGAATGAGGAGACCATCGTCTCCAATGAATCGTCCGAGATCATCCGCATGCTGAACTCGGCATTCGATGCATGGGGAGACGCATCGCTCGACTTCTATCCGCAGGCGTTGCGCGCGGAGATCGATCGCGTCAACGCGCTCGTCTATCCGTCGATCAACAACGGCGTCTACCGCGCCGGCTTCGCGACCACGCAGGAAGCCTACGAGGAGGCGTTTCGCGAGCTCTTTGCGGCGCTCGACCAGCTTGAGCAGCGCCTATCGAAGCAGCGCTACCTGGTTGGGAACCGCATCACTGAGGCCGACTGGCGGCTTTTCACCACACTCGCCCGTTTCGACCCAGTCTATGTAGGGCATTTCAAATGCAACCTCAGACGGATCGCCGACTATCGGAACCTCTCCAACTATCTGCGCGACTTCTACCAGGTGCCGGGCGTGGCCGAGACGGTGAACCTACATCACATCAAGTCGCATTATTACGGCAGCCACAGGACCATCAATCCGACGGGTATCGTGCCGGTCGGACCGGCGATCGACTATGCCGCGCCGCACGACCGGGAGCGTTTCGCTAGGGCTGCCGCCTAGCTCCGGGGTCTACCAATCCGCCGACGCCGGCGCGCCGCCGAACACCTCGGCGAGACGCCGCAGCGTCGCCGGCGTCGTGCCGTCCGGCAGGCGGTCGAGCGGGAAGAAGCCGGCTTCCGCGATCTCCCGGTCCGGAAGCTTGGGCGTTGCCTGCCGGAAGCTCTCGATCAGGTAGAGGGCGACATGGTCTCGGCGGCTGGCCTGGCGGTTGAAATGGATGGATTTCAGGGTCGGAAGCCCGTCGAGCTCGATATTGCCTTCCTCGAACAACTCGCGCCCCAACGCCTCGAGCGCCGTCTCGCCGACCTCGACGCCGCCGCCCGGCAGTTGCCAGCCTGGCACATAGGTGTGACGGATCAGGAACACGGAGTTTTGATCGGCGTCGTGAACCAGGCCGCGCACGCCGAAGGTGACCGGCCGCTTCAGCCGGAAATAGAGGTGGAACAGCCTCCCGCGCAGGCCGGCCCAGCCCCTCTGCCTGAGCGGATCGGCGGCTGACCGGGCCTGGGTCACAATGGCGTTCCTGCGGCGACGCGCCGGTGGAAAGGCCGCTCGGCGTAGCCTAGAAAGGCATGATGTTCAGGCTCGCCCATGTCTCCGATGTCCATCTCGGTCCCCTTCCCGATGTAACCTATCGGGACCTCGCGTCCAAGCGCATGGTCGGTTACGTCAACTGGCAGCGCCATCGCCGCCACATCATGCAGGACGGCGTGATCGGATCGATCATCGCCGACATCAAGGCGGTCGGCGTCGACCATCTCGCCGTCACCGGCGATCTCGTCAATCTGGCCCTCGACGGCGAGATCGAACTGGCGAAGCTCTGGCTGGAGACGCTGGGGCCGGCAGACGACGTGTCGGTCGTACCCGGCAACCATGATGCCTATGTGCCGGGCGCCTTCGACAAGGTCTGCCGCTCCTGGGGCGCCTGGATGACAGGCGACGGCCAGAACGCTCCTGCCGACCGCCACGCCTTTCCGTATGTGCGCGTCAGGGGCAAGGTCGCGCTGATCGGCGTGTCGTCGGCGAGAGCCACAGCGCCGTTCATGGCGAACGGCTTCTTCCGCGAGGACCAGTCGCACCGGCTCGGCCTGCTGCTCGACAGAGCGGAGAAGCAGGGCCTGTTCCGCATCGTCATGATCCATCATCCGCCGGTTCGCGGCGCGGTGGCGCAGCACAAGCGGCTGTTCGGCATAGGCAATTTCCAGAAGACGATCTCGCGCCACGGCGCGGAACTCATCCTGCACGGCCATTCGCACGAGCCTACGCTTTACTCTATCGACGGCAAGGACAAGCAGAGCGTGCCGGTTGTCGGCGTGGCGGCCGGCGGCCAGGCGATCGGCGGCGCTCACCCCGCCGCGCAATGGAACCTGCTCGAAATCTCCGGCGGGCCACAGGCCTGGGCGTTGCGGCTCATACGCCGCGGCCTGTCCGGCCCAACCTTGCCGGTCGGCGAATTGTCGGTGACCGATCTGATCGGCGAGCCTGAAGCGGCTGCCGCCGTGATTGCAGCCGGTCAGGCGAACTGATCGGGGAAGGCGCCCGGCAGCCGGATCTATCTTCAGGGCGTGGGGCCGAAGCTTGTGATCAGCCGGTCCCACAGCGCCATGGCCGATGCAATGAGGCCGACCAGCGCGCCGGCTGCCACGAGGCCGAGCCCGGACAAGAAGGCCGGCCAGCCGCCGCGCCTGACGACCGTGGTTTCCTCTTCGGCCTCGCGTCTCGGCAAGCCGGGGACGGCGGGCTCGGCGCCGCCTTCCATCAGGCGTTCGCGCTCGATCAGCCGCTCGGCGACGTAGCGCGCCACCTGGTCGGCGACCGGCTTGATGGCGGTGTCCTCGGCGAGCACGAGGCGGCCGGCGCGCGTATCCTTGACGAAGCGATAGGTGCGGCGGTCGCGCGCCATCGCGACGTGGCTTACCGCGTCGATCCAGAGGCGCGGCTGCAGGCCCGACGAGATGGTGAAATCGAAGAGGTCGACATCGGCGGGCAGCTGCTCGAAGAGCGGCGCGAGCTCGGCCGCCATCAGCTCAAGCCGCGTGCGGCTCGCCTCGCGCAGGTCGACGACCACGTCCTCGCGATCGGCGGCGGCGTTCTTCACATCGCGAATGATTTCAGTCAGCCTGCGCGCCTGCGCAGTCGCGTCCTGACTCTCGGCCTTTTCGCTCATTGCGGCGGTTTCCACCCGGTCGACGTGGTTAACAAACCGCGAACATAGGCTTTTTTCCGGCAAAAGTCCCAAGCGGCGTGGATTGCCCCGCGTCGCTTGAGCAAGCCAGTTGCAAGACGGACGGTCCCATGGCCGTCCGTCTCGGCAAGCTACGCTATTTCAATGATCCGGTTAGCCGCCGACACCACTGCTTCCAGCGAAGCAGCCACGATGTTGGTGTTGATGCCGGCGCCGAAGATCACGCCTCCGGGATGCTCCATCTCCATGTAGCAGATGGCGGCGGCGTTCGAGCCGTGCTGGATCGAGTGCTCGGAATAGTCGCGCACGGAAAGCGCGACGCCGACATGGCGCGAGAGCGCGTCGACGAAGCCGTCGATCGGGCCGTTGCCGCTGCCCTTGATGACCATCTCCTTGCCATCGTCGAGGATGGTCGCCTCGACGACCCGGCGTCCCTTGGACTCGGTATCGGGATAGGTCTGGTGGTCGACAAACTTAAGGCGTCCTTCCGGCTGGTCGACATAGACCTCGCGGAACCGCTCGTAGATGCGCTTCGCGGAAAGCTCCTTGCCTTCGGCGTCGGTGATCGCCTGGATGTCCTTGGAGAACTCGACCTGCAGGTTGCGCGGCAGGTTGAGCCCGTAATCGGCCTGCAGCACATAGGCGATGCCGCCCTTGCCCGACTGCGAGTTGATGCGGATGATCGCCTCGTAGCTGCGGCCGACATCCTGCGGATCGATCGGCAGATAGGGAACTTCCCAGAGCGGCTTGTTGGCGACCTTGATCGCCTTCATGCCCTTGTTGATCGCGTCCTGGTGCGAGCCGGAAAAGGCCGTGTAGACGAGTTCGCCGACATAGGGATGGCGCTCGGGAATTTTGAGCTGGTTCGAGTATTCGTAGACGTCCTTCATGCGCGGGATGTCCGAGCAGTCGAGCTTGGGGTCGAGGCCCTGCGTATACATGTTCAGGGCGAGCGTCACGATGTCGACATTGCCGGTGCGCTCGCCATTGCCGAACAGCGTACCCTCGACGCGGTCGGCGCCCGCCATCAGGCCAAGTTCGGTGGCGGCGATGCCGGTGCCGCGGTCGTTGTGCGGGTGGAGCGAGACGATGATGTTCTCGCGGCTGTCGAGCTGGCGGCACATCCACTCGATCTGGTCGGCGTAGATGTTGGGCGTAGACATCTCGACCGTCGCCGGCAGGTTGATGATGAGCTTGTTGTCCGGCGTCGGCCGTACGATCTCGGTGACGGCGTTGCAGATCTCCAACGCCACCTCCAGTTCGGTGCCGGTGAAGCTTTCCGGCGAATACTGGAAGCGGTAGCCGCCGCCCGCCTTCGCGGCCATGTCGGTGATCATCTTGGCCGCATCGGTGGCGATCTGCTTGATGCCGGCGACGTCCTTGGCGAAGACGACGCGGCGCTGCAACTCGCTCGTCGAATTGTAGAAATGCACGATCGGGTTCTTGGCGCCCTGGAGCGACTCGAAAGTGCGCGTGATCAGTTCGGGTCGGCACTGCACCAGCACCTGGAGCGATACGTCGTCCGCCACGCCGCCTTCCTCGATCGCCCAGCGGGCGAAGTCGAAATCGGTCTGGGAGGCCGAGGGAAAACCGATCTCGATCTCCTTGAAGCCCATGTCGAGCAGCAAGCGGAACATGCGCGCCTTGCGCTCATGGCCCATCGGATCGATCAGCGCCTGGTTGCCGTCGCGCAGGTCGACCGAGCACCAGACCGGCGCCTTCTCGATGCGTTTGGAAGGCCAGGTACGGTCGACGAGGCCGACCATCGGATAGGGTTCGTATTTGCTGATGGCCTCCGGCATGCCCTTGGCATTCGAGGCTTCTGTCTTTGCGTCCATCTTGTCTGCTCCCGGCGGCTGCATCTTAAGCGCAGGCGACGCCTAACGATTGTTCATGCTTGAAATGGGACTGGCAAGGAGCTTGGCAGCGCGAGGCGGCACGATCGACCGCCGGGCGCTCCTTCAGCGGACCCGGCGATCGCCGATAAGGCCGAGAAGCAGGAGCGTCGAGGAAAGCGCGCGAAAAGTCTCAGCCGCGAAAGCGGGCTGGCTGGACTTGGCGTATGCCGGGCGCGTGGACATGACGGGTCTCTTACAGCAGGGCCGCACCGGTGGCAAGCGCACCGTCACGGCTTCACCAGGCGGGAAACCATGCGCGCCAGCGAGGGACCAAACATCAGCACGAAGAGCAGCCGGGCGGCCTGCAATGCCATGACGAAGGAGAGGTCGACGCTGTCGGAGGCGGCGGCGATGATGGCGACGGAATCGAGACCGCCGGGGCTCGTCGCCAGATAGGCGGTCAGCGGATCGATGCCGAGTTCGTGGCTGAGCAGCCAGGCTAGGCCGCCGCAAAAGGCCATCAACGCAACGATCGAGCCGACAATCTGTGGCAGCGCGCGCACGGCGTGGCGCAGGATCTTGCTCGTGAAGTTCAGCCCGACGGTCCAGCCTATCAGCATGTAGGAAATCGCGAGCAGCCATTGCGGAAGCTGCAGGGGAACGCCAAAGCCGAGATGGAGGACCGAGGCAAGGATGACGGCGCCAAGGAAATAAGGCGAAGGCAGCCGCAGCAGCCGGCCGAGAAAACCGCCGACCGTGGCGATCGCCAGCATGGAGCCGAAGGCCGGCCAGTCGATCGCCGGGAACCAGGCAGGGGCCGGCTGCTCCACTCCCGTCGTGTCCACCCAGAGACGGGCGATGAGCGCGGCGGCGATCGAGACCATGATGACGCGCAGATACTGCATGAAGGCGACGAGCCGGGCGTCAGCGCCGAATGCCTCGGCCATGAGCACCATGGCGGTGGAGCCGCCGGGAGCCGATCCCCAGACCGCAGTGGTCCCGGGCAAGGTATTGAAGCGGCTGATGAACCAGCCGAGGAAGCTCGATGCGGCAAGGGTCGCCAGCACGACGCCTGCGAACAGTGGCCACTCGTCGACAAAGGTCGCCAGGATGTCTGGCGAAATCGAGCCGGCGATGAGACAGCCGACGATCGCCTGGGCACTGATGAAGCTGGGTCGCGGAACGCGGATGGAGGCTCCGTTGGTCCCCGCAATGACGGCGGCGAACATCGGCCCGAGGAGCAGCGCCGCCGGCATGTCGGCCAATTCCAGAGCGCCGGCGAAGAGCAGCGACAAAATGAGCAGTGCGGGCCACTGCACTCCGACATGCCATTTTTCCAGGCGCTGGGGTGGCGGGGCGGGAGCGGGAGATTCCATATCCGGTCATAGACCCGGATCGCCCGAAATGTCAGGCCTGCTGCCGGAAAAATCGTGAAAAGCGCAGGCTAGTTCACCTCAGGCGAACGGGACTGCGCTCGTGCCCGGCGGCAGCTTGGCCTCGTCGTCCGGCTCGACGTGGATGGTGATGCGCACGCTCGGGATCTCTGCACGCAGAGCCTCTTCGATGCGGTCGCAGATGACATGGCTCTCTCGCACCGTCATGTCCCCGTCGACGATCAGATGGAACTCGATGAATGTCGCGCGTCCCGCGATGCGGGTCTTGAGGTCGTGCACCTCCATCGCGCCCTTGGAGTGATTGGAGATGATGTCACGGATATGGATGTGCTCCTCCGTGCTGACCGCCTTGTCCATCAGGCCGCTCAGGGACTCGCCCATGATCTTCCAGCCCTGGACCAGGATATTGATCGCGACCAGCGCGGCCAGCAGCGGATCGAGGATCGTCCAGCCCGTGAG
>JAEYXI010000687.1 GCA_023428515.1 Pseudomonadota bacterium
GATGAACACCGGCTTGATGAAACGCAGCCTGTCATAACCATAGGAGAAGGCGTTGACGCAGTTGGTCGCAACCAGTCCGAGCCCGGCGGAAAAGACGAACGCGCCGGCCACCAGGCGCCTGCCGAAAATGCCCTCGCGCTCGGCGAACATCTGGTCCTGCACATAGGGGTGGATGTCCACCACCAGCGTGTTGAACAGGTGGCTGTCTCCCTCCGCCATCGTGCGGCGCAGCGAGCGGATCTTCTGGCCGACGGGCCAGTCCTCATAGAACCAGTTTTCTGCGTTCCAGACCGGAATCGAAGCGTGTTCGGCCGGCATGTCCCGCGGGTGCGTGGAGGACACGCCCACGGTAGGGGGATGCGCACTCATGGCCGCATCGGTTCGCCATGAGAAGGGCGCGCGCACAATCGCGCTGGCGCCTTGAAAAGCGGCATTTCTTCCTCCCGGAATTCTCTTGTAAATAGTATTTTCACATATGGGTCTTGTTTGCAAGTGGTCGCATTGGCATTGTGTGCAGGACGGGAGGACGGCGTAGGTCGATCACCACGCCCCGCTTAGGGAGGTTTCGGTGTCTGAAGTTCTGGTGTTCGTCGGATCGCTCAATCGCGAGGCGCCCTATTTTCAGGGTGCGCGCGGCGTCGGGCTATCTGTCTACAGTTTCGACGAAGACACGCTTGAAATTCGCAAGCTCGCGGAAACCGGCGAGGTCGACAACCCGACCTTCCTCTCGGTCAGCGCCGACGGCCGCCGCATCTACGCCAATTCGGAGGTGTTCGCCTGGCGAGAAGGCACCGTCACCGCCTACGCCTTCGACCGCGACACGGGCGCCCTCTCCTATCTCAACAAGCAGCCATCGCTCGGCAGCATCACGGCGCACAATTTCATCACCCGCGATGGCTCGAAACTGCTGGTCGCCAATTACGGCATGGGCGAGGGCGGACCCGACCGGTCGGTCGTCGTCTATGGCTTTGGCGAAGACGGCTCTCTCACGACACCGCTTGCCAGCGTCACGCATAAGGGCACAGGTCCCAATGTCGATAGGCAGGAACGCAGCCACGCCCACAGCGTCACGGAGATCGTCGGCGGCGGCATCGCGATTGTCGCCGATCTCGGCACCGACCGCCTCGTGAGCTACCGGATCGACGCAGACGGTTCGCTACACCGTCTTGGCGAGGCCGCGTTGCCACCCGGGGCAGGCCCGCGCCACGTCGCGTTGCATCCGAACGGAAAGCTCCTCTTCGTGATGAACGAGTTGGACTCGACCGTCGCATCCCTTTCGCTCGACGGGGGCACGGGCACACTGGCCCTGATCGACGTGAAGCCTGCGGTGCCGGTCGAGGCGCGGGAACACAATCATTGTGCCGACATCCAGATTTCGCCGGACGGGCGTTTCCTATACGGCTCGAACCGTGGTCACGATTCGATTTCCGTCTTCGCTGTAGATCAGCAGACGGGCAAGCTCACCTCGGAAGGTTTCACGCCGTGCGGAGGTGCGACGCCCCGCAACCTGTGCCTGACGCCGACCGGCCGGTATCTTTTTTCGGCCAATCAGAATGCCGATCGCATCTCGATCTTTTCCCGCGATGCGAAGACCGGCCGTCTGACCGACACGGGCCGATCGATCGAGATCGGCACGCCAATGTGCATCAAGATGGTAGAAACCTGACTGGCTCCGCACTGTCGAGAAGCTACTCGGCCTTCGCCCAGGTAGATCCTCGCATGAGTCGGCGGTGCGACGCTTGGCGGCCCCCCGCCGCATCTGCATCTGGTAGAACTTCGTCGCGTCCTCCCCGGAGTGTATCGAAGAGGCCAGGGCCGAGTGGCGCGCCCGGAACTGAGGACGAATTCACCCCGTTACCGTATTGAACGGCGTCAGCTTCGGCTCGACACGCCACGCCTCGATGAATGAAACTGCCTGCAGCGGCTGAACGCCCGGAGGAATGCGATGAACAAGAACTGGCCCCACCTTGATTATCTGAGCTGGCGCGAGACGTGTTCGGCGCTGCATCTCTACCTGCAGGTCGCCGGCAAGTACCGGCTGGCCCATACGCCGTGGCTCAACCATTCCTGGCACGCAACCTTCTATGTCACCCCGATCGGTCTGGCCTCGTCGCCAATTCCCGATGGTCCCGGGATCGAGATCCTGTTTGACCTTAAGAACCACATGGTGGTGGGAACCAGTGGTAACGGTCGCCAGGCGTCATTTCCGCTCAAGGCCACAACGGTCGCCGACTTTCACGAAAGCTTCGTGCAGCTGATTTCCGAATTGGGCGGCACACCGACTTTCAACGGCGAGCCCAACGAAGTGCCTGATCCGGTGCCTTTCATCGAGGACCATCGCGAACGCCCCTATGATCGCGAGGCAGTGCATCGCTTCCACCAGGCATTGGTGGCAGTCGACAGGGTATTTGGCCGCTTTCGGACCTCCTTTCTCGGCAAGTCCAGCCCTGTGCATCTGTTCTGGGGTAGCTTCGACCTGGCTGTTACCCGCTTTTCGGGGCGGCGTGCGCCACTTCATCCCGGCGGCGTGCCGGCACTACCGATGGCGGTGGCTCAGGAGGCCTATGACCGGGAGGTCGCTTCGGTCGGCTTCTGGCCCGGAGGTGGCGGCATCGACTATCCGGCCTTCTACGCCTATGCCTATCCGGCGCCGGACGGCTTCGGAGCCGCACCCGTCCAGCCGGCCTCAGCGTTTTGGCATGAAACCTTGTCGGAGTTCATTCTCCCTTATGAAGCGGTCCAGTCGGCTGCCGATCCGGACGAAGCCCTGATGGCGTTTTTGGTCTCGACATATGATGCAGCTGCCGACTTGGGCCGCTGGGACCGCGAATTGCTCGAATGTGCGCAGGGGCGCCCGCGCCAGGTGCGCCCCCATGACGCGTCGTGACAGTCCCCGCAACGGCCGTCAGCAACGCGTGAGATGAAAAGCGTGCCAAACCTCACAAGCGGCCAACCACGTTAGCCCTGCGCCTGCAGCACCAATCCCGTCAGTCTTCTCCGCGTGGCGGGAGAAGGGCCGAGCGCGGAGGTACGTTTTCGTTCTCTTCCGTCCGGTCGCGGTAGAGGGCGGCACGGGCGAGAAGCATGAGCGTCACGGGCGTGGTGACGGTGACGAAGGCTGCGATCAATATCTCATGCACGACGGGCCGTGAACCCAATGCGGAAAAGCAGACCATCGATGCGAGCACGATGGCGCCCGTTCCCCAGCTCGTGCCCAGTGTTGGTGCATGCACCCGCTCGAAGAAGCTGCGAAACCGCAGCGTCCCTATAGCTCCAAGGAGCGTCAGCCCGGCGCCAACAACGACCAGAAAGGCCGTCAGCAGCGCCGCCCAGGCGGGCAGATCCTCGGCGTGGATCATTCGATCACCTCGCCGCGCATGAGGAACTTGGCAAGTGCGATGCTCGAGACGAATCCCAGGATAGCGATGATCAGGGCCGCCTCGAAATAGACGGAGCTTCCGGTGCGGATGCCGGTCGTCAGGACCAGAAGCATGGCGCTCACATACATGGCATCCAGGCAAAGCACGCGGTCCTGAGCACGCGGTCCGCGGATAAGCCTGTAGGCGTTGCACGCCATGGCGGCCACCAGCATCGCCTGGGCCGCCGTCACGGACCACAAGAGGATGTCGGCTGTCATTCGAAAATCTCCATCAGCGGCGCCTCGTAGCGGTTCTTGATCGTGCTGACCCACTCCTCTGAGTCCACGAGGTCGAGAACATGGATAAGAAGAACGCCCGTCTCGGGGACGTGCTCGACCCATGCTGTGCCCGGCGTGCTGGTGACGATGCACGCCAGGATCGCCAGACCGGTCCTGTCGCGCAGGTCGAGCGGTATCGCGACGAAGCCGGGCGCGCGATCACGGCTGCGGCCCTGGAGGATGATGCTGGCGACGGCGATGTTCGACCGCAGGATGTCCAACGTCACGATCCCGGTGAGCCGCGGAATGAGCTGCCAGCGCCTCAGCCTCGGCTTCGACGGCTGCAGAGCCAGCATTACGCGCGAGGCTCCCAATGCGACCACAGCGCCAAGCAGGAACTGTCCGGCCGAGAAGGACGTAAGCAGCATCCACATCAAGAGCAGAGCCGCGGTCAGGAGCGGATAGGGCAGCACGCGGCTCATCTGGCGGCTCCCATGTGATCCGTTCCAAGCACGCCCTGGATGTAGGCTGACGGGTCGTGCAGCGAGCGCGCCGCGGCCTCGGTGTAGCTGATCACCATGCCGCCTTCGATCGTCAGGAGCAGGCAGAGCACCAGCAGCCCTACGATTGGCGCGACCTCCACCACCAGCACGCGCGGCACGATCACTTCGAGCGGGGCCCAGAAGATCCGGATGCCGCTGCGCATCATGGCGATGAGCGCGGCCAAGCCCGACAGGATGACCAGCGCGACGAACAGCCAGGTGCGTGCCGGAATATCGCTCGGGCTGCCCAGCCCGTCGAGGTTCAACATGCCGGTCAGCATGGCGAACTTGGCGATGAAGCCGGAGAGCGGCGGCAGGCCTGCAAGCAGCAGCGCCACACATCCGAAGGAGACGCCCAGGACGGCGAGCGCTCCCGGCATCACCACGCCGACTTCTTCGTCCTCGTGCGCCTCTGCCTCGTCGCTCTCCTCGCCATAGGCCTCCCTGGTAACGGCCAAGAGATCGGCGCCGGGCTCTCGCGCACGCTCCACCAGTTCGATCAGCATGAACAGGGCGGCGGTCGTGAAGGTAGAGCTGACGAGGTAGAATAGGGCTCCCGAGACGACGGCTGTGTCGCCCATGCCGACCGCCGCAAGCAGTGTTCCCGACGAGACGAGCACGCTGTAGCCGGCAAGCCTGCCCATCGCCTGGGCGGCGAGCACGCCGGACATCGCGAAGGCGATGGTCGCCATCCCACCCCACAGCAGGAACACGCCGCCAAACCCGGTCAATGCCCCAGCCTCGCTGCCGAAGAGCAGCAGGGTCAAGCGCAGGAGCACATAGACGCCCACCTTGGTGAGCACGACGAAGATCGCGGCGACCGGAGCGGCGGCGGCCATGTAGGCGGAAGGCAGCCAGAAGCAGAGCGGCCACATGCCGGCCTTGACCAGGAAGGCGACGCCGAGGATCGCCGCTCCCGCCTGCAGCAGCATACGGTCCTCGGCGGGTACGTTCGACAGGCGGACGGCCAGATCGGCCATGTTGAGCGTTCCGGCGACGCCATAGATCAGGCTGACGCCAATCAGGAAGAGAAGCGAGGCCGCCAGATTGATCGCTATGTAATGCAGTCCGGAGCGGACGCGGAAAGCGCCGGAGCCATGCAAGAGCAGCCCGTAGGACGCCGCCAGCGTGACCTCGAAGAAGACGAAGAGGTTGAAAAGATCTCCGGTCAGGAACGCCCCTCCAAGCCCCATCAGCAGGAACTGGAAGAGGGTGTGGAAATGCGGCCCTGCCCTGTCCCAGCGAGCCATCGAGAAAATCAGCGACGCCAGCGCAAGGACGGCGGTCAGGGCCAGCATCAGGGCCGACAGCCGGTCGAGCACGAGCACGATGGCGAAAGGTGCTGGCCAGTTCCCGAGAGCGTAGGACGATGAAAAGGCTCCTCCCGGGACGCCGTCCGTCATGCGCATCAGTACCACGGCAGTTACGAGGAGCAGCAGGGCCGAAGCCAGGCTGAGCATCGCCTTCAGCGTATGGCGCAACTCGTCGATCAGAAGCAGCGCCGCCCCGGTCACGAGCGGCAGCAGGATCGGAACGATGAGGAGATGCCGCGTCCAGTCCATCAGCGCGACTCCCGTCCATCGACGTGGTCGCTGCCGGTGAGGCCGCGGGAGACGAGCAGGACCACCAGCAGGAGCGCGGTCGTCGCGAAACCGATCACGATGGCGGTGAGCACCAACGCCTGCGGAACCGGATCCGCGTAGTCCGCAGGGTTCGCCATGCCATCCGCACCCAACACGGGAGGCGCGCCGACGCGCAGCCGGCCCATGCTGAAGATGAACAGGTTCACCGCGTAGGAAAGGAGCGACAGGCCGATGACGAGTTGGTAGGTGCGCGGTCGCTGGACCAGCCAGACGCCTGACCCGGTGAGCACGCCGATGGCGATGGCAAGCGTCAGTTCCATTGCTGGCGCTCCTCGATCTGACGTTCCTCTTCCAGGCGGGCCGCGCGCAGGCGGCGGATCGACTGGTGGGCGATCGCGATCAACATCAGCACCGTGGCGCCCACCACGAGGCTGAAC
>JAEYXI010000542.1 GCA_023428515.1 Pseudomonadota bacterium
CCTGGAGGGTACGGAGGCCAAGACAGCGTCGATGTCGGTTGTGACTGATCGCCTTATGGCAGATCCTCGGGACAAGCCTGAGGATGACGGCGTTGTAGCGTTAGACGGCGTTGTAGCGTTTTGGGTCCGACAAGCTCATAGGCGATGACCTGCCGCAAGCCGGAGACAAGGGCGCGGCCCGCGGAATGACGGAGGGCACGGCTAGTCTTACCCTGGAAAAGGAGGAGAGTCCGGGCGATACGGACGCCGGAACCCTGTCGGGCCGCCGTAGAGATAGCCGATGCGGTCGATCGCCTCGGTCAGGCCTTCGCGCGAGACGAGCATGGTGTGGCCGTTGGCGTGGATCATGGTGCGCTCATCGGTCATGATGGCGACGTGGCCCTTCCAGAAGACGAGATCGCCGCGGCGCAGAGCCGAAAACCCCTCCCCTGGCTCGATCGGCTCGCCGAGCTTTGCTGCCTGCATGTCGGAGTCGCGCAAGACGTCGCGCCCCGCCATGCGCATGGCGAGTTGCACCAGGCCGGAGCAGTCGATGCCCAGGGACGTAGACCCTCCCCAAAGATAGGGCGTCATCAACAATTGTTCGGCGACCGCGACATAGTCGTCGGAAACTTCGCCGACGGGCCTGAGATGCCCTGAGATCATCGCCTCGCCTGTCGACAGAAGCGCGTAACGCGTGCCGCGCGTCTCGGCGAAATCACGGATCGTCACCTGGGAACCGAGCGACAGTTCGCCGAGGCGCGGGAGCTTCAGGTCCGGGCCTGGATAGAGAAAGCTGCGCGGCGCCGACACGACGTGGGTCGGCGCGCCGTTCCGCTGTCCGAGCGAGCCGCCCGAGACATAGCCGACATAGCCGTCGCGCTCGGCCTGCACCCAGGCCCAACCTTCCGTCTCCTCGAACAGGATGACGTCGTCGCCTCGCAAAAGCTGCGTGTTGAGACCGGCGTCCGGGCGCGGCGCGCCCAGCATGTCGGCCACCGGAGCGACGATCCTCGCCGGCGTCCCGGCAACGAAACGATCAGCCGAGACCTCGCCCTTCAGCCTTGCGTCAGCAAGGTCGGGACGGAAGGCGTGCAATCTCTTGTCATATGCGGTCAAAGCGGAAGTTCCTGTGCCTTGGCGATGATAGCATCGCCGAAACGCTCGACATAGAGCGCGCCCTCGACGGTCCGCCTTACCAGCACGTTACGCTTGTCCTTCTCGTCGCGGTGGCGCGATACGAGCTTCAGCGCACCCATCGTATCGAGCGCACGGGTGATCACCGGCTTGGTCACACCGAGCTTCGCCGCCAGCCCGCGTACCGTATGCGGCGGCGGGTCGAGATAGACAGTCAGCAGGATCGTCATCTGGCGCATGGTCAGGTCGGGCGCGTCGTCACGCACCTCGGAGAGGTTGACCTGCTGCCAGAGCCGCAAGGCTTGTATCGGACGCAGAACGATCATGGCGCGAGGATAAACGCCAATCGTTTCGTATCCGTTTCATTTTTCCAGAGCCGACCGATCAACCGTAGCGCTGCGAGATCACCTTCTCCAGCGCGCGAATGCCCTGCGCCTCGCCGCCCGCCGGGCCGTGCGGCCGGTCGGAGGGGTTCCAGGCGTAAATGTCGAAATGCGCCCAGTTCCTCGCCTTCTCGACGAAGCGTTTCAGGAACAGCGCGGCGGTGATCGAGCCGGCGAAACCGTCCGTGGTGACGTTGTTCATGTCGGCCACCTTGGACGAGAGCTTGGCGTCGTAGGGCCGCCAGAGCGGCATGCGCCACAGCGGATCCTCCTGCTCCTTCGATGCGGCAGCGAGGTCGGAGGCAAGCCGGTCGTCGTCGGTGTAGAAAGGCGGCAGGTCGGGCCCGAGCGCGACGCGCGCCGCGCCCGTCAGCGTCGCCATGTCGACCAGCATTTCGGGCTCCTCCTCGTCGGCGAGCGCCAGCGCGTCGGCGAGGACCAGCCGGCCTTCCGCGTCGGTGTTGCCGATCTCGACCGTCATGCCCTTGCGGCTGTTCAGCACGTCGCCAGGCCGGAAGGCGTTGCCGGAGATGGCGTTCTCGACGGCCGGGATCAGCACGCGCAGCCTGACCTTCAGCCTGGAGGCCATGATCATCGAGGCCAGCCCAAGGACGTTGGCGGCGCCGCCCATGTCCTTCTTCATCAACAGCATGCCGCTCGACGGCTTGATGTCGAGGCCGCCAGTGTCGAAGCAGACGCCCTTGCCGACCAGCGTCACCTTCGGCGCGCCCCTGTCGCCCCAGGCCATGTCGATGAGCCGCGGCGCCTTGTCGGAGGCGCGGCCGACGGCATGGATCATCGGAAAATTCTTCGCCAGGAGGTCGTCACCCCTGACGACCGAAACCTTCGCCTTGTGCCTGCGCGCCAATGTCCGGACCGCCTCTTCGAGCTCGTCCGGACCCATGTCGTTGGTCGGCGTGTTGACCAGGTCGCGGGTGAGGAAGACGCCTTCGACCGCACGGCGCAGATAGGCGGCATCCGCGCCGGTCGGCACCGTCAGGCGGATGTCCTTGCCCGGCTTCTTGCCGTAGCGGGTGAAGACGTAGCCGCCGAGCATGACGCCCAGCGTCGACAGTGTCGGGTCGGCGGGCGGCGCAGCGAAATGCCAGTCGCCTTGAGGCAGCGTCCTCGCCAGCGCGCCGGCGCCGAGCGCCGCGCTCTCCTCGGCCTTGCCAATCCCGAACAGGGCGGCCGTCACCGCGCCGCCGGGACCGGCGACGAGCAGCGAGCGCCCGGCCTCGCCGTTGAAGCCGGTAGCCTTGGCCCAGACCAGGGTCGGCGCGTCCAGGCCGGCGCGCGAAAGCCTGTCCCTAGCGACAAGATGAATGGGGCGCGAGGCGCGAGGCTTCTTCTCGATCAGTTCGACTGGCATGCAGTTCCTCAATCGGCGCTGGCAGCGCCTCTTCTTAACCATCCGTTAGGGTTAACGGAATATTGCTTCTGGTCGACGCAAGGCCCTTCGGGTGGGCCGCGGGGCAATGGGGAACCCGGTGCAGATGTTGACCAGCCGCTCGATGAACGCAACGGGAAAAAGGTTGCTTCGGGCAACAGTCGCGATGACCATCGCGCTGACGGTTGCGAGCTGCGGCACCAGCAAATTCACGACAGGGTCTATCTCCAAATCCTCCAGCACCGGATATGCGGGCGTCGAGCAGATGTCCGCCAGCGAGCTCGCCAAGGCGAGCGACTCGCTCGGCAAGGCCTACACATCCGACACGTCCGACAAGTCCACCGCGATGAAATATGCGCAGGTGCTGCAGATGAACGGCCGCACCGAACAGTCGCTGGCCGTGATGCGCAAGCTCGCCATCGCCTATCCGAAGGACCGCGAGGTGCTTGCCGCCTACGGCAAGGCGCTTGCCAGCGCAGGCGAGCTCGAGCCGGCGCTCGATGCCGTGCGCCGCGCGCAGACGCCCGAATATCCGGACTGGAAGCTGGTGTCGGCGGAAGCCGCGATCCTCGACCAGCTCGGCAAGTCGGGCGAGGCGCGCAAGCTCTATCGCCGGGCGCTCGACCTGAAGCCGAACGATCCCTCGATCCTTTCCAATCTTGGCATGTCCTACGTGCTGGAAGGCGATCTCAGGACCGCCGAAACCTATATGCGCTCGGCCGCCGGACAACCCGGCGCCGACAGCCGGGTGCGCCAGAACCTGGCGCTCGCCGTCGGCCTGCAGGGACGCTTCGACGAGGCCGAGCAGATCGCCCGGCAGGAGCTTTCACCCGAACAGGCACAGGCCAATGTCGCCTACCTGCGCGCCATGCTGTCCCAGCAGAATGCCTGGAACCAGATCAAGGCCGAAGGCAAGTCAGCGAACAACTGACGCCGGAACCTGCCCTGCCAAACAGCAAAGCCGCATCGTCGCCGATGCGGCTTTTTTCGTTGCGTGGTGGCGGCTGCCGGCCTTCCCTACTGGCTGCTCGCAGTCGGCTTGTCGCCGAACAGGCCGCGCTCGCTGATCTGCATGCCGGCCGGGCCGAGGATGATGGCAAACAGCACCGGCAGGAAGAACAGGATCATCGGCACGGTGAGCTTGGGCGGCAGTGCCGCGGCCTTCTTTTCGGCGGCGTTCATGCGCATGTCGCGGCTTTCGTTGGCCAGCACGCGCAGCGCGGTCGCCACCGGCGTGCCGTAGCGTTCGGCCTGGATCAGCGCCTGGGTGACCGACTTGACCGAGTCGAGCCCGGTTCGGGCGGCCAGGTTCTCATAGGCCTGGCGGGGTTGGTTGAGCTAGGAGAG
>JAEYXI010000045.1 GCA_023428515.1 Pseudomonadota bacterium
GCTCGATGCCCTGTCGGGCCACAAGGATCCCGGCATGTTCGGCCGGATGTTCCCGACGCTGCCGCCGCTCGACGTCTCAGACGCCAGGCTGCAGGCCCTTGCCGCGGCGATGGTCGACAGCAATGCCGGCGACCCGGCCGGCAACAATCCGAACATCCCGGCCGGCTTCACCTATTTCGGCCAGTTCGTCGATCACGACATCACGCTCGACCTGACCTCGCTCGGCGACAAGGAGAAGGACCCGCTCGGCATCGAGAATTTCCGCACGCCGAGCGTCGACCTCGACTGTGTCTACGGCCTGGGTCCCGACGGCAGCCCGCATCTCTATGCGCGCAATCCGGCCGCCGGCAACAAGCATGGGCCGAAGCTGCTGATCGGCAAGAACCTCAACACCGGCGAGGGCGACTTCCGCAACGACCTGCCGCGCAGCCCCGAAGGCTTCGCGCTGATCGGCGACCATCGCAACGACGAGAACCTGCTTGTGGCGCAGACGCATCTTGCGATGCTCAAGTTCCACAACGCCGTCTGCGACATGCTCTCTGCCAGCGCCAACCCGCCGCCCGACATCTTCAAGGAAGCGCGCCGCATCGTCACCTGGCATTACCAGTGGATCGTGCTGCACGACTGGGTGGAGCGGCTGACCGAGAAGGGGATCGTCGCCAAGATCCTCAAGGAAGGCCGCAAGTTCTATCGTTTCAAGAAGATGCCCTACATGCCGGTGGAGTTTTCCGCCGCGGCCTACCGCCTTGGGCATTCCATGGTCCGCCAGCGCTACTCGCACAACAGGGTGTTCAACACGCCGCAGGACTTCAGCCTGTTCTTCCTGTTCAGCGGGCTTTCGGGCGACATCATCGGCGATCTGGCGGCAGGCGGCGGTGGTTTCCCGACGCTGCCGTCCAACTGGATCATCGACTGGCGGCGGTTCCATGAACTCGGCGACAGCGGCGGCGCTCCGGTGCCGATGCAGCCGTCGCGCAAGCTCGACCCCTACCTCGTGTCGTCCTTGCACAACCTGCCTGGCGGCGGCGGCAATCTTGCCTTCCGCAACCTGAAGCGCGGCGTCAATCTCGGCTTGCCCTCGGGCCAGGCGGTGGCCAAGCACCTGAAGGTCAAGAACCCGCTGACCCCCGCCGAAATCGCTGCCGACAGCGGCGGCTCGACCGACGGCGCCGTGGCCAAGGCACAAGGGCTCCATACCGCGACCCCGCTCTGGTACTACATCCTCAAGGAGGCGAAGGTCCGCAACAATGGCGAGCGTCTCGGCCCGGTCGGCTCGACCATCATCTCCGAGGTCTTCGTCGGCCTTGTTCATGGCGACCAGAATTCGTTCATCTGGCAGGAAAAGAACTGGAAGCCGCATCTGCCGTCCGCGAAAGCAGGCAATTTCACCTTCGCGGACCTGCTGCGCTTCGTGAACGACATCAATCCGCTCGGCGATTGATGCCTGTCGATTGATCCCTTAGTTGCGGCGGGCTGTCCCGTCCGCCGCAACTGTTGCCGCCTGCCCTCCCACGTCGCCCTTGACGCTGCCTCCCGGCCGGTCTAATCGCGCTGCACCCACCGTAGCGCCCCGCGTCTATTGGAAAACAGGGAGAACCGGCGATGATGAAGGCTTTCGTCGCTGAGAATGATCGCCTGCGCAGCGTCGGCGATCTGACCGCCAACAGCACCGATATCGTCTGGGTCGACCTCTTCAATCCCTCGAAGGAGGAAGAAGATACGGTCGAGGCGTGGCTGGGCGTCGGCATCCCGACCCGCGAGGAGATGGAGGAGAGCGAGATCTCTTCGCGCCTCTATTCCGAGAACGGCGCCTATATCATGACGGCGACGCTGCCCGCGCAGACCGAAGGCGACCGCCCCGAGATGCTGCCCGTCACCTTCGTGCTCGCCGGCGAACGCCTCGTCACCATTCGCTATCACGAGCCCCGCGCCTTCCAGACATTCCCGATGCGCGCCGAAAAGGTCGATACCGGCTGCACCGGCGGCGAAACCATCCTCGTTTCGCTGCTGGAGGCGATCGTCGACCGGCTGGCCGACGTGCTCGAGCGCGCCAGCCGGGACGTCGTCGACATCTCGCAGGACGTCTTCGGATCGAAAGAGCGGAAGGCCTCCAAGCGCGACCGCGACTTCCAGGCGATCCTGCATCGCATCGGCAGCAAGGAGGATCTTGTCTCCAAGATCCAGGACAGTTTGCTTACTCTTCAGCGCCTGTCCGGTTTCCTTGCCAATGTCGTCAGCCAGGACCTGCACACGAAGGTGCTGCGCGCCCGCGTCAAGACCATCTCGCGCGACGTGGCTTCGCTTTCCGACCACGCATCCTTCCAGACGCAGAAGATCACCTTCCTGCTCGACGCGACGCTCGGCATGATCAACATCGAGCAGAACGCCATCATCAAGATCGTCTCGGTGGCGGCCGTGGTCTTCCTGCCGCCGACGCTCGTCGCGTCCGTCTATGGCATGAACTTCGAGGACATGCCGGAACTCAAATGGCTGTACGGCTATCCCATAGCGCTCGGCCTGATGGTGGTGTCGGCCGTCCTGCCCTATTGGTTCTTCCGCCGCAAGGGTTGGCTCTGACGCCGCGATCCCGTATCACCGAACGGCTCCAAGCCTTTATCCGACCTCCTTTCCTGACGCAAAAGGCCCACCTCGAAAAGGATCCGCATGACCGGCAAGACATGGGCCTTCGAGGATTTCGTCGAAGGCGGCTCGATCGATCTGGGCTCCAAGGAGATGACGGCAGGCGAGATCGTCGAATTCGCCGGGGAGTTCGACCCGCAGCCGATGCATCTCGACGAGGAGGCCGGCAAGGCGAGCATCCTCGGCGGGCTTTCGGCTTCCGGCTGGCATACCTGCGCCGTGTTCATGCGGCTTTTGTGCGACGCCGTCCTGCTCGACTCGACCTCGCAGGGCGCGCCTGGCGTCGACCGGATCAAGTGGAAGAGGCCGGTGCTCGCCGGCGACCGGCTGAGCGGCCACACGACCGTCCTGTCCAAGCGCGAGTCGAAGTCGCGCCCCTCGCTTGGCCTCGTCGCATTCCGCTCCGAACTCTTCAACCAGCGCGGCGAGTCAGTCTTCGAGCTTGAAAACACCGCCATGTTCCTCAAGCGCGGGGGTGCGGCATGACGCCGGATTCCAACCTGGACGAGTTGCTGGAGATCGGCGTCGTCACCCCGCTTGGTTCCCATACCTTCGACGCGGACGGCATCAAGGCCTTCGCCCGGAAATACGATCCGCAGCCTTTCCACACGGACGAGGAAGCGGCGAAGAACAGCGTCTTCGGCGGGCTCTGCGCATCCGGCTGGCAGACGGCCGCGACCTGGATGAAGTGCAACATCGCCACCCCCGCCAAACGCTGGACGGGAACCGGCCAGGCGCCGGTCTTCGGCCCCTCTCCCGGCATAACCAACCTCAAATGGCTGAAGCCGGTCTATGCCGGCGAGACGGTGAGCTTCAGCCGAACCCCGGTTTCGCACCGGCCGATGGCCTCGCGGCCCGGCTGGCACATGTTGAGCATTCGTGCCGAAGGTGTCGATTCGACCGGCGCCACGGTCATCGAGTTCGACAGCGCCGTCCTGGTGAAGGTCGAGTAACCCGTCGCTGGGCGGTTGCCTGGCCGCCTTCCAGATGCTAGGCGCTGCGTCTCGAATTTTCCCGCAGGGACCCCAGACATGGAATCCAAGTCCTCAGACCGATAGGCCGCAGCAACGCCTCCTTCGTTGTTGCGGCAGTCTGCTTGGTTCCAACAAGCCTCATGGCAGCGCAGACCGCCGTCAAACGCCACCCGTTTGAGCGGATACCTCGTCATGACTACACGAAACCTGAAGGCCTGGACCTATGGCCTGCCGGCAGCCCTGATGCTGCTGGCTCCCTTCAACATATTCGCCTCGCTGGGCATGGACATATACCTGCCCGTCGTGCCGGTAATGCCCGGCATCTTCGGCACGACACCCGACCTGATTCAGCTGACGCTCACCGTCTACATGATCATGCTCGGCGTCGGCCAGGTCTTCTTCGGACCGATATCGGACCGCATCGGCCGCCGCCCGGTGCTGATCGGCGGAGCGCTTATCTTCGCAGCCGCCTCGTTCCTGCTCGCTGCGACGACATCAGCGTCGTTTTTCGTGGCGCTGCGCATACTGCAGGCGATCGGCGCTTCGGCCACCCTCGTCGCGATCTTCGCCACCATAAGGGATGTCTATGCCGACAGGCCGGAGAGCACGTCCGTCTACAGCTGGATGAATGCCTTGCTGGCCTTCGTCCCGGCATTGGGCCCGATCGCCGGCGCGCTCATCGCCGACGCGGTCGGATGGCGCGGCATATTCGTCGTCCTCGGCGCCGCGGCGCTGGCGACGCTGCTATGGTCCATACCGAAATGGCACGAGACCGGGACCAGAGCAGCGACGTCCCGCAAGGCGCCCTTCGGCCACATCATGCGAAGCCCGGCCTTCTGGACCTACACGTTGGCCTTCGCGGCAGCGATGGGAACGTTCTTCGTCTTCTTCTCGACCGCACCGCGCGTGCTGATCGAAGGCGCCGGCTATTCGCGATTGGGCTTCAGCCTGGCTTTCGCGAGCGCCGCCGTCGTGATGATCGTCACTGCGCGTCTCTCGCAGCCATTCGTGCGGAAATGGGGAACGGCAGGGAGTGTCGCGTGGGGAATGGTGATGCTCCTGGCGGGAGCCGCGCTGCTTTCCCTTGGAGAGATCTGGCTGCAGCCGTCCTTCTGGTCGTTCGTGATGCCGATGTGGTTGATCTCCATCGGCATCGTGCTGACCGGCGCGGTGACCGCCAACGGCGCGCTCGAAGGTTTTGGCGACATTGCTGGCGTAGCCGTCGCCCTGCACTTCTGCATGCAGAGCATAATCGTCGGCGTCGCGGGCACAGCCTTCGTGGTTCTGCTTGACGGAGCCACGGCATGGCCCCTAGCCGCCTACGCCGCAGCGATGGCTACCGCGACGCTTGCAGCCTTGGTGGGACTTCAGCGTGTCGACCGGTCGCGAGCATAGGATGAGCAGCGCAAGGGCGGCCTTGCCGGGCCGTCCTTGCGTTCCTTCAATGTCCCTCGAAGGCGATCAGCGTCCTCACCGTCACGCCGAGATCTTCGAGCTTCTTGCGTCCGCCGAGATCCGGCAGGTCGATGACGAAGCAGGCTGCGACGATGTCGGCGCCCATCTGGGTGAGCAGCTTCACCGCGCCTTCCGCCGTGCCGCCCGTCGCGATGAGGTCATCGACCAGGATAACCTTCTCGCCAGGCTCCACCGCATCCTTGTGCATCTCCATCTCGTCCAGCCCGTATTCCAGGCTGTAGGCGACCCTGACCGTCTCGTGCGGCAGCTTGCCCTTCTTGCGGATCGGCACGAAGCCTGCCGAAAGCTGGTGCGCGATGGCGCCGCCCAGGATGAAGCCGCGCGCCTCTATGCCGGCGATCTTGTCGACCTTCATCCCGGCATAGGGATATACCAGTTCGTCGATCGCCCTGCGGAAGGCGCGCGCATTGCCGAGCAGCGTGGTGATGTCGCGAAAGAGGATGCCCGGCTTCGGATAGTCCGGAATGGTCCGGATCGAAGAAAGCAGCGTGTCTTCAAGGGTGGTTTTCATCAGGTGAGTCCCAGCGTTGCCTAGTCTTGCCGGGCAACGCGGCAAAAGAAAAGGGCGCTCGTCGCGCCCTCTTCGATCAAATCACTGCCGATCGCTTCAGTGGGCGACGTTCGCCCACACTTTCCGTTTGGTCAGATAGACCAGCCCGGCAAACAGCACCAGGAAGACCATGACGCTGACGCCGGTCTGCTTGCGCGCCTCGAGATGCGGCTCGGCCGCCCACATCAGGAAGGCCGCGACGTCGCGCGAATACTGGTCGACTGTCTGCGGGCTGCCGTCGTCATAGGTGACCTGGTCGTCGGAGAGCGGCTTGGCCATGGCCAGCGACTTTCCGCCGATGAAAAAGGGATTGTAGTGGGTTCCCTCGGCGATCTGCATGCCTTCCGGCGGTTCGTGGTCGTAGCCCGTCAGCAGCGAATGGATGTAATCCGGGCCGCCTTCGGCATATTGCGTGAAGATGTCGAAGACGAAGGTCGGGAAGCCGCGGGTCACGCCGCGCGCCTTGGCGATCAGCGAGAAGTCGGGCGGCGCCGCGCCGTTGTTGGCCGCCGCGGCCGCCTCGTGGTTGGGGAACGGCGATGGGAAATAGTCCGATGGGATGGCCGGACGCTCGAACATCTCGCCATCGGCATTCGGTCCGTCCTGAACGGTGTATTCCGCCGCGAAGGCCTTCACCTGGGCTTCCGAATAGCCGAGCGCCGAGAGCGTGCGGAAAGGCACGAGCTGCATGGAATGGCAGGCCGAGCAGACTTCCTTGTAGACCTTCAGGCCGCGCTGCAGCTGCCCACGGTCATAGGTGCCGAACGGCCCGGCGAACGTCCATTCCTCCTCGACCGGCGGCAGGATCGGGAAGTGCGTCGGCTCGGCTTCGCTATGGCCTTCCTCCTGCGACACGGCAATGCCGACTGCGCCGGCCATGACGATGCCGGCAGCCGCCAGAATGCTGAGAATCCTCTTCATCGGAAATATCCCTCTCAGCCCTTGGTTTCCGGCGCGGCCGTGGCGCCGGCGGGATGCCCCGCACCGCCCTTGTTCTTCTCGAGCACCGCCTCGGTGATCGAATTCGGCAGCCGGCGCGGCGTCTCGATCAGCCCGAGCACCGGCAAGATGACGAGGAAGAACGCAAAGTAGAAGAGCGTCGATGCCTGCATCGCGGGGATGTACCAGCCTTCCGCCGGCTTCGAGCCCAGCCACCCCAGGAAGATGGCGTTGGCGGCGAACAGCCAGAAGAAGAACTTGTACCAGGGCCGGTAGACGGCCGAGCGCACCTTCGACGTGTCGAGCCACGGCACCAGGAACAGCATAATGATGGCGCCGAACATGGCGAGCACGCCGCCGAGCTTGGAATCGATCGGCCCGATGTTGAAGGTGATGGCGCGCAGGATCGCGTAGAACGGCAGGAAGTACCATTCAGGCACGATGTGCGCCGGCGTCTTCAGCGGGTCGGCGACGATGTAGTTGTCAGGATGGCCGAGATAGTTCGGGATGTAGAACACGAACCAGGCGAACATGATGAAGAAGAACACCATCGCCAGCGCGTCCTTGACGGTCGCGTAAGGCGTGAAGGCCACCGTGTCGGTCTTCGACTTCACCTCGATGCCGGTCGGGTTGGTCTGGCCGACGACGTGCAGCGCCCAGATGTGCAGGATCACCACGCCGGCGATCATGAACGGCAGCAGGTAGTGCAGCGCGAAGAAGCGGTTGAGCGTCGGGTTGTCGACCGCGAAGCCGCCGAGCAGCAGCTCTTGGATCCAGGTGCCGACGAGCGGGATGGCGGTGAAGAAGCCGGTGATGACGGTGGCGCCCCAGAAGCTCATCTGGCCCCAGGGCAGCACGTAGCCCATAAAGCCGGTCGCCATCATCAGGAGATAGATGATGCAGCCGAGGATCCAGAGCAGCTCGCGCGGCGCCTTGTAGGAGCCGTAGTAGAGGCCGCGGAAGATGTGGACATAGACGGCGATGAAGAACATCGACGCGCCGTTGGAATGCAGGTAGCGCAAGAGCCAGCTGGAATTCACGTCGCGCATCATCTTCTCGACCGACTGGAAGGCCAGGCTCGTGTCGGAGACGTAGTGCATGGCGAGCGCGATGCCGGTGAGTATCTGCGAAACCAGCATGATCGCCAGGATGCCGCCGAAGGCATAGGCGTAGTTCAGGTTGCGCGGAACCGGATAGGAAACGAACGAGTCGTGCACCAGCCTCGGCAGGGGCATGCGTGCGTCGAACCAGCGTTCGATGCCGGTCTTGGGTGTATAGGTCGAGTGTCCACCGCTCATTGGATTTGCCCCCTCAACCGATCCGGATCCGGGTATCGGATATGAATGCGAAAGTCGGCACGGCGAGGTTCTGCGGCGCCGGTCCCTTACGGATGCGCCCGGCCGTGTCGTAGTGCGAGCCGTGGCACGGGCAGAACCTTCCGCCGAAATCGCCCTGCTGGCCGAGCGGCACGCAGCCGAGATGCGTGCAGACCCCGACCATGACGAGCCAGTTCTCCTTGCCCTCGCCGGCGGCGCGGTCCTCGTCGGTCGCCGGCGCGTCGGCCGCCAGATTGGCGTTGCGCGCCACCGGATCCTTGAGGTCGGCCATCGGCACGCTCTTCGCGGCCTCGATCTCTTCGGGCGTGCGGTTGCGGATGAAGACCGGCCTACCGCGCCACTTGACCGTCAGCGACATGCCGGGCTGGACCTGGGAGACGTCGACTTCGACCGATGCGAGCGCCAGCGTCGAGGCGTCGGGGCGCATCTGGTCGATGAAAGGCCATGCGTAGGCCGCGGCGCCCACCGCGCCCGCCATGCCGGTGGCAACGTAAAGAAAATCACGGCGTGTGGGATCGTGGGTTTCGGTCGCGCTCACGGGACTTCGTCCTTTCGTCACATGATCGCCGGCGGTAGAGCCTTTCCCCTCGCTCACCACGCGCCGGCCCGCCTGCGCATGGCAACGAGCTAGCGAGATTCTCCGGCATTTTTCGAGGTTTGGTTTATGCGTGAAGCCCCGCTTTGTCCAGACGCCACCAAGGGGCAGGGCAGATTGTCGCGGAGTGCCGGAAAAGCACGACTTTACGGGGCTTTGCCCGATACCTTCAGGTTAAATTTTTGAGGAAAAGAGCAGGTCGTGCCGACCGGCAGCGCCATTGCCGATGTCGAGCCGGCTACTTCGCTCCCAGCCGCGCCAAGACGGCCCGCGGGATCTCGTATTCCCGGATGATCGCTTCGTGTCTGCGAAAACCGCAGAGCTCGCGCTGGATGAAGTAGGCGTGCACGGCCTCGGCCGCGGCCTTCAGCAGCGCCTCGCGCCCTTCGGCGTCCTTGGGATGCTCCTTGAGCTTCGCCAGCACCACGCGCGCCTTCTCGCCGGCCTTGCCGAGCGCGGCGGCTTTCTCGGCCAGTATCTCATGGCCGAGAAGATCGAGCCCCGAATCGGCCGGCAGGCCCGGCCACATGGCTGACATTCGCTGCGACAAGACCTTCCTCGCGAGCTATTCCGCGGCCAGCCGGTCGCCCAGGAAGCCGCCCGACTGCCGCTTCCACAATTGGGCATAGAGGCCGCCCTGTGCAAGCAGGCTTTCATGCGTGCCCTCCTCGACGATCTTGCCGTCGTCGAGCACGATCAGCCGGTCGAGCGCGGCGATCGTCGAGAGCCGGTGCGCGATGGCGATCACCGTCTTGCCTTCCATCAGCCGGTAGAGATTGTCCTGGATCGCCGCCTCGACCTCCGAATCCAGCGCCGACGTCGCCTCGTCGAGGATGAGGATCGGCGCGTCCTTCAGCATCATGCGGGCGATGGCGATCCGCTGCCGCTGCCCGCCGGAGAGTTTCACGCCCCGTTCGCCGACTTGGGCGTCGTACCCCCTGCGCCCCTTCGGGTCGGCGACGTCGACGATGAAGTCGTGCGCGGCGGCGCGCCTGGCGGCGTCCTCGATCTCGGCCTGGCTGGCGCCGGCCTTGCCATAACCGATATTGTCGCTGATCGCCCGGTGCATCAGCACGGCGTCCTGGCTGACCACGCCGAACTGCGCGCGAAGCGAAGCCTGCGTCACCGACCGCACGTCTTGCCCGTCGATCAGGATACGGCCGTCCTCGACATCGAAGAGCCTGAGGATCAGGTTGACGACCGTCGTCTTGCCTGCGCCCGACGGGCCGATCAGCGCGACCCGCTCGCCCGGCCTGATGTGCAGGTTGAGCCTCTCGATGACGCCCTCGCCCTTGCCGTAGTGGAAGGTGACGTCCTCGAAGCGGATATCGCCCTTGGCGCGCGACAAGACCTTCGCGTCGGGCGCATCCTGGATCGCCGGCCTCACCGAGATGGTGCGCGTCGCGTCCTGCACTGTCGCATAGTTGCGCACCAGCCCGTTGATGTTGAACATCATCCAGCCCGACATCTGGTTCAGCCGGAACACCAGTCCGAGCGCGGCCGCAATCGCGCCGGTCGATATGCCGCCGCCGGTCCACTTCATCACGCAGATCGCCGCGATCGTGCTCATCATGATGCCGTTGAGCAGTGCGATCGCCGAACGCACCGTGGTGACGGCGCGCGTCAGCCGCACTACGGCGGCGAGGTAGCTCATGAGCCCGTCGCGCACATAGGAATGCTCGCGCCGGCCGCTGTCGAAGAGCTTCACCGACATGATGTTGGTGAAGGCGTCGACCAGCCTGCCGTTGAAGACCGAGCGCTCGTCGGCCGTCGCCCGTCCGGCCCTGCGCATCTCCGGCAGCAGGAACCAGATGATGCCGGCATAGCCGAGGAACCAGAGAGTCACGACCAAGCCCATCCACGGATCGACGGAGATGAGGATGGTGATCGCCAGCACCATGAAGGTCAGGAAGGACCACATGGTCTGCAGCACGTTGACGATGAAGTCGCCGACAGCCTCCCCGCCCTGCATGATCTTGGTGGCGATGCGGCCGGCGAAATCGTTCTGGTAAAACGAATAGGGTTGCTCGATGACGCGGCGGAACGATTGCCAGCGCACCATCGAATAGAAGCCCGGCACGATCACCTGCTGCTCAACGACAGCAGAACCGATCATGACGAGCGTCCTGACAACCAACAGCAGGGCCAGCAGCCCGACCAGTTCCGGCCAATGCTCGGCAAAAAGCGTCTGCGGGCTCGACCTGTCGAGCAGGTCGATCAGCCAGCCGACCGACCAGTAGAGCGCTGCGTCCACCGCTCCCGCCAGCCCGCCAACGATGAGCAGCAGGAGGAACGGGCCTTTGGCCTGCTGCGCGAAATAGAGGATGAACTGCCAGGCGGTATCCGGCAGCACCTCGCGGTCGGTGTCGTGGAACGCGTCGATCGCGCCCTCGAACCGTCCCCAAAGCCTTTCCCGGAAGTCGCCGTCACTCATTCCGCAGCAATCTCTTCGGGCGGCTTCGGTTCCGGCCCCTGTTCTTGCCCGCCCTCGTCGACCAGGAAACCGCCAGATTGCCGCTGCCAGAGCTGGGCATAGAGGCCGCCCTTGGCGACCAGCTCCTCGTGCGGCCCTTCCTCGACGATCTGGCCGCCGTCCATGACCACCAGCCTGTCCATCGCCGCGATGGTCGACAGCCGGTGCGCGATGGCGATCACCGTCTTGCCTTCCATCAGCTTGTAGAGATTCTCCTGGATCGCGGCTTCGGCCTCGGAATCCAGCGCCGAGGTCGCCTCGTCGAGGATCAGGATCGGCGCGTCCTTCAGCATGACGCGTGCGATCGCGATGCGCTGCCGCTGGCCGCCAGAGAGCTTGACGCCGCGCTCGCCGACATGCGCGTCGAAGCCTCTCCGGCCCTTCGGATCGGCCAGGCCGTCGACGAAATCAAGCGCTTCGGCGCGCCTGGCCGCCTCGACCATCATCGCTTCGCTCGCATCGGGCCGGCCATAGAGGATGTTATCCCGCACCGAGCGATGCAGCAGCGAAGTATCCTGCGTCACCATGCCGATCTGCGCGCGCAAGCTGTCCTGCGTCACCGCACCGATATCCTGCCCGTCGATCAGGATCTTGCCTTTCTCGAGGTCGTAGAAACGCAAGAGCAGGTTGACCAGCGTCGACTTGCCGGCGCCCGAGCGCCCGACGATGCCGACCTTCTCGCCCGGCTTCACCGACAGCGACAGGTTCTCGATGATGCCTTTGCCCTTGCCGTAATGGAAACCGATACGGTCGAAGACGATGTCGCCCTTGGCCACCACGATCTCCTTGGCGCCCGGCCTGTCCTCGACCAGCCGGGGCAGCGAGATCGAGCCGATGCCGTCCTGCACCGTGCCGATGTTCTCGAACAGCGCCGACACCTCCCACATGATCCATTGCGACATGCCCCAGAGCCTAAGCACCAGGCCGATCACGACCGCCACCGCGCCGATGGTGACGGCGTCGCCCAGCCACAACCAGATCGACAGCGCGGCGACCGAGAACAGCAGCAGCGAATTCATCAGATAAAGCATGCCGTAGAGGCCGGTGACGAGCCGCATCGAGCGGTGCACCGTCTCCAGGAAATCGCTCATCCCCTCGCGGGCGTAGCTCGCCTCGCGCTGGGCGTGGCTGAAGAGCTTCACGGTCTGGATGTTGGTGTAGCTGTCGACCACGCGGCCGGTCATCATCGAGCGGGCGTCGGCCTGCTCCGCCGAGACCTTGCCGAGGCGCGGGATGAAATAGCGCAGCAGGAACATATAGCCGACGAGCCAGGCGACCAGGGGCGCAGCGAGCCGCCAGTCGGCCGAGCCGACTATGTAGAGCATGCCGAGGAAATAGACGATGACGTAGTTCAGGACATCGATCAGCTTGATGACGCATTCGCGCACCGCGAGCGCGGTTTGCATCAGCTTGGTCGCGATGCGGCCGGCGAACTCGTCCTGGTAGAAGGTCATCGACTGCTTGAGCAGGTATCGATGCACGTCCCAGCGGATGCGCATCGGATAGTTGCCCATCAGCGTCTGCTGGTGGAACAGCGACTGTAGGATCGCCATGCCGGGCAGCAGGAACACGACGACGAACGCCATGCCGGCAAGCTTCCAGCCCTCGGTCTGCAGGAACGTCTCGCGGTTCTGCACCGACAACCAGTCGACGATGTTGCCGAGGAATCCGAACATCCAGACTTCGGCGAGCGCGATCGCGGTGATCAGCAGCCCGGCGCTGGCGATATAGGGCCAGGCCCCGCGCGTGTAGTGCAGGCAGAAGGCGACGAGCGTCTTCGGCGGCTCCACGGGGTCCTGTGCCGGGAATGGATCGAGGCGATTTTCAAACCAGCGGAACATGCAATAGGTCTTTCAAGCTTTGATAATGGAGCCGGGCCGATCAGGCGGCCCGGCTCCCATTGTATTTTACCACCGGCACGCTTGACTGGCGGTCATCCGGCCCGGAAACGTCCGCTTCGATCAGCCATACATAAGGCTTCCGAGGCGCTTCGCCGAGAGCCGCATGCGGTCCCTCCGTTCGGCCAGTTTCCCCGGCCCCAGTTTCCTCGGCCGGCGTCGGCTCACCGCTGTTGCGCCGGAAAAGCCGGCGAAACAGCCGCGCGATCGGCCCAGGCCGCCGCTCGACCGGAACGCCTCGCGAAAAGTCGACGTCGGGCAGCATGCCGCGATGCGGCCTGGCCTTCGGCCGGTAGGTCTCGCGCCGCTGCCCGATCGACAGCGCCCAGGCGTCGAGACGCGCCTCATCGAGCCTGATCGGCTTCTGGGCTTCATAAATCGAAAAATACGGATCGCGCCGTATACGCTTTTTCTTGGAAAACATCGCGAGAATCCTTGCAGAACCGGTGTTGGCTCCGGCGGAATCGCGATCAGCTTTTTAGGAAGTGTCTAAAGCGTCGAACCGATTCCGCCCTTAGGCGAAACCCCATCGATTGGGGCGGTGCATGGTTAGGGTCATCATGAATTCCATATCCGCCTCCGCTGGTTCGAGTTGACAATGGCGTCGCTATAGTCGCATTCCCCCGCGAAAGCCACCCGCAATGTCCTGACGTCGTCGCTCTCCCGGCAGGTGTGGCCATCCTGCAACTCTGGTCAGCCCCTTGGCCTCTTTCCGCATCGCCCTCTACCAGCCCGACATTGCCGGCAACACCGGCACCATCCTGCGCATGGCCGCCTGCCTCGGCGTCGCCGTCGACATCATCGAGCCCGCCGGATTCGACCTCTCCGACCGCAACCTCAGGCGAGCCGGCATGGACTACCTCGAAATGGCGGCCTTCACCCGACATGTCGATTTCGACCGCTTCGAGGAGTGGCGGCTCAGCGAGGGCCGCAGGCTGCTGCTCTTCTCGACGAAAGCCGCCCTGCCCTACACGGATTTCGCCTACACGGATGGCGACATACTTCTCTTCGGCCGTGAATCGGCCGGCGTGCCAGACCATGTCCACGACAGGGCCGACGCGCGGCTCCTCATTCCCATGAAAGGCGGCGGCCGCAGCCTCAACATCGCGCTGTCCGCCGCCATGGCCGCCGGCGAAGCCATGCGGCAGTTCGCCTAGCTCACGCGCCTCACGGATAAAGCCTGCAAACGCTTCCAGCCGTGCAAGCACCAGCACGGCGGTCATGGCATTGCGGTCGGCTCGCGTCATCATTCGCTCCATCGGTTTACATGTCGATGGATCACCTGCTACAACCTCAACTTAACTTGAGGTCAAGCGATGCAGGCGGAATTGTCGGTTGGAGAAGTCGCGCGGCGGGCGGGCGTCGCGGTATCGGCGCTGCATTTCTACGAACAGCGCGGGCTGATCCGCTCGAACCGCACCAGCGGCAACCAGCGCCGCTATGGCCGCGACGTATTGCGCCGCATCGCCGTCATCCGTGTCGCACAGGAGGTCGGCATCCCGCTCGCCGATATCGCCGCGGCGCTCGATTCCCTGCCCGAGGGCCGCACGCCGACGCGTGACGACTGGGCAAGGCTCTCCACCGTCTGGCGGGATGAGCTCGACCGCCGTATCGAGCAACTGACGAAATTGCGCGACGGACTGACCGACTGCATCGGCTGCGGCTGCATGTCGATCGACAAATGTCCGCTGCGCAACCCCGACGACCGGCTTAGCAGGCAGGGGCCAGGCGCGCGTCGACTAATGGCGTGAGGACGCGGAGGGGCGAACCTAATCCGCCGCCGGCAGCCTTCTGATGGTAAACTCGATCACGTCGCCCGGCCGCTCGAACCAGCTTTCGATCTCGGTCCAGTAGGCTTGTTTCGGCCAGCGGTCGAACCACTCCTTGGCCTTGTTGCGCGCGTCGGAACGAGGCAGCACGAAGGTCTCGCGCAAAAAGCCGTCGCGCGGCTTCAGCGCACGTTCGGCGCGGGAGCGTTCGAGCCGCTTCTTGAGGCCGTCGAGCGGCGGTCTGGTCGGGGTACGCATGCACGAACTCCTTGACCCTTCCGATGAACAGATTAGGGATCGCCCGAAAAATTACGAGTCCTTTGTCTCCCTGCGCATGAGAGAGTAGCGCCAGCATGGAACGCCCAGACATACCGGCCGGCTTGCCCGCCGACATCGAGGACAGGAAGAGCCGCGCCCGCACGTGGTTCGAGACGCTGCGCGACAAGATCTGCGCCGGCTTCGAGAAGATAGAGGACGACGTCACCGGTCCGCGTACGGAACAGGCGCCCGGTCGCTTCGAGCGGACACCCTGGCAACGCGACGAAGGAAAGGGCGGCGGCGGGACTATGTCGGTCCTGCACGGCCGCGTCTTCGAGAAGGCCGGCGTGCACACCTCCACTGTTCATGGCGAGTTCTCGCCCGAGTTCCGCAAGCAGATCCCCGGCGCCGAGGAAGACCCGCGCTTCTGGGCTTCGGGCATCTCGCTGATCGTCCACCCCTGGAACCCCAATGTCCCGGCGGTGCACATGAACACCCGCATGGTCGTCACCACGCGCTGGTGGTTCGGCGGCGGCGCGGATCTCACTCCGGTGCTCGATCGTCGACGCACTCAGGACGATCCCGACACGATCGCCTTCCACCAGGCACTGCGCGAAAGCTGCGAACGCCATCCCGAGGTCGCCGACTACCCCCGGCTGAAGGCCTGGTGCGACGAGTACTTTTTCCTCCCCCATCGCAATGAGCCGCGCGGCATCGGCGGCACTTTCTTCGATTGGCAACATTCTCCGGACGCGAAGGGCGGCTGGGAGGCGGACTTCGCCTTCGTGCAGGATGTCGGGCGCTCGTTCCTGGCGATCTATGACTCGCTCGTGCGCCGATACTTCAACGACGCCTGGAGCGACGCCGACCGCGAGGAGCAGCTCGTTCGCCGCGGCCGCTATGCCGAGTTCAACCTGCTCTACGACCGCGGCACGATCTTCGGCCTGAAGACCGGCGGCAACGTCTCCTCCATCCTCTCCAGCCTGCCGCCCACGGTGAAGTGGCCGTAAGCATAGGTTGATACCCGGTCCCCCAGGCAGTCCCGCACAAAGTTGGATGTTGCCGCAAGAACGCCTACCTTCCGAAGAAGCACGATAAAACGGCTTCAACGGGAGGCAAGATGCTGTTCGGCTTACTCGCTTTGACCGTGGCGGCGGTGTTCACCGGTGCAGCGGTTTACATCAACGTCGCCGAGCAACCGGCACGGCTAACGCTCGACGACGCCGCCTTGCTGGCCGAGTGGAAACCTGCCTACCAGCGGGGCTTTGCCATGCAGGCGCCACTCGCCGTGATTGGCTGCCTGTTCGGCCTGATCGCATGGTGGCAAACAGGACAGGTCGGCTTTGTTGCCGGCGCGATGCTGATGATCGGCAACTGGCCCTGGACGATCTTAGGCATCATGCCGACCAACAAGCTGCTCGAGGATACAGATCATGGAACACCGGGGACACGGGCGCTGATCGTGAAATGGGGTAGGCTGCACGCCGTCCGCTCCGGCCTCGGCGCACTCGCGACGCTTGCTTTTCTGTGGGCCTGCCTGGCGGCTTGAAACACTGCCGGCAGCCTCCTTGCATTGACGCGATAGCCCCCAACGTCTAGGGAATGCGCATGATTGAGGCGCGGCGTTCATGCATTGCAGCCGCCCGACCGTTCCAAAGAAAGAACTCCCGTGACGATCCCTGCAAGAATGGTTCCGGCATTGGCCGGGGCGCTCGCGTCGCGTGGCTACGACACGCTGACCGCCGTCCAGACATCTGTGCTCGCGCCGGAAGCCGAGGGCAACGACCTCCTCGTCTCGGCGCAGACCGGTTCGGGCAAGACGGTCGCGTTCGGCATCGCGATTGCACCGACGCTGCTCGATGGCGCTGATCGTTTCGACGCTCCGGGCGCGCCGCGCGGGCTGGTCATCGCCCCGACACGCGAACTCGCCATACAGGTTCGTCGCGAACTCGAATGGCTCTACAAGGATACCGGCGCTCGCATCGGCTCCTGCGTGGGCGGCATGGACATGCGTCAGGAGCGGCGCGCGCTGGAACAAGGGGCACATATCGTCGTGGGCACGCCAGGCCGGCTGCGCGATCACATCACGCGCGGCTCGCTGGACATCTCGCAGTTGCGCGCAGTCGTTCTCGACGAGGCCGATGAGATGCTCGATCTCGGTTTTCGCGAAGACCTCGAATTCATCCTGGCTGCTGCGCCCGTCGAAAGGCGCACGCTGATGTTTTCCGCGACGGTGCCCAAGCCCATTGCTGTCCTCGCAAAGCGCTTTCAGAGCAACGCGTTGCGCATCACCGCGACGAGCGAGGGCGACCAGCACGACGACATCGAATACCGCACCATACTGGTCGCGCCCTCCGAGCGCGAAAATGCGATCATCAATGCGCTGCTCTATTTTGACGCCCAGAATGCGCTGGTCTTCTGCGCCACACGCGAAGCCGTCCGCCATCTCGCCAGCCGTCTCGCCAATCGAGGCTTTTCCGTCGTTTCGCTGTCGGGCGAACTCAGCCAGGCCGAGCGCACCAACGCGCTGCAGGCGATGCGCGATGGCCGTGCGAGGATATGCGTGGCTACGGACGTGGCGGCGCGCGGCATCGATCTGCCGAACCTCGACCTCGTCATTCACGCCGATCTGCCGAGCAATCCGGAGACGCTGTTGCATCGCAGCGGCCGGACCGGGCGAGCTGGCCGCAAGGGCGTCTGCACTCTGATCGTACCCTATCATCGGCGCGGCAGTGCGGCGCGACTGCTCAAGCTGGCCAGGTTGGAAGCAACGTCGCAACCCGCGCCAGGTCCCGCTGAGATCGACCGGCGCAACCGCGAGCGCATCCTGTCCGACCCGTCCTTGTCCGAGGTGGCTGGCGAAGACGAAACCAGCTTCGCCCGCGAACTCCTCGCTATCTTTAGCGCCGAGCAGGTTGCAGTGGCATTCCTGCGCCAGCAGCTAGCATCTCGGCCTGCGGCTGAAGAGCTTTCCGAAGGTTCCCCGCCGGTTTTCGACGCTTCGAAAGGTGAACGTCCCGACGCGCGCTTCGAAAACGGCGTCTGGTTCAGCATATCGCTCGGCAGGAAGCATCGGGCGGAACCGCGCTGGCTTCTGCCGCTGATCTGCAAGGCCGGACATGTCACCAAGCGCGAGATCGGATCGATCCGTATCCTCGACACCGAATCCCGCTTCGAGATCGTCGCTGACAGGGCCGATGGCTTCGCCGCGGCCGTCCGGCAGGGCACCGGCGAAAAGGGCGTCGTCATCCAGCGGGCCGACGACGCAGGAGGACCAAAGAATTCTGTGGGCGCCTGGACGAAGAAGCCGCATCGTAAGGGGCCTTCTGCCCATGCACCGAAGCCCAGTCGGGCTGGCGCGCCGAACGATCAGCCCGGACAGAAGCTCAAACCCAAAAAATTCAAGCCGAAGAAGCACCCGGCAAAGACATAGGGGCTCGCCGCGTTGCGCCTGCTGACGTTGCGGCGGATAGCCGCAAGACCCTTTTGCCACGATCAGGGCGAAACGGCGTCAGGAGACGCCGGATTGTGTCAGCCAAGGCAGGGTGGATTTTCTTTTTCGTCTAATAGCCTGCCTGCGCGACAGGTCTATCTTCCAGCGCCGGACCGGAACACGCCGGCGGCTTCATCCCAGGGAACCGCGACGCGACGTGTCCAGACGGTCCATGTCGACGCGGGGTTTTCGGCATCCGAACACCCCGCCATTCAGGAGAGCCTGCCATGCGCAAGCTTCTTGTCCCGGCAGCAGCCGCTGCCCTTCTCGCCACCTCCGCCCTTTCCTTCGCGGCCTCGCCGCAGCATTCGACCGGCACCGTCAAGGCCTACAACGCCAAGGCGCAGACGCTGACCCTCGCCGACGGCTCGGTCTACACGCTGCCGAAGGTGTTCAAGAACCCGGGCCTCAAGGCCGGCGAAAAGGTCTCGATCAACTGGGAAATGAAGGGCTCCAACAGGACCGCCGACCAGGTCATGATCGTGAAGTGACATTCCGCTGACTGGAAGGCAGGGCGGACGCGCCCTGCCTTCCACCGTCCGGTGCAGATCATGGCAACCTTTCGCCCGATTCCGTGTTATTGTTCTCACCTCGGCAACGAGAAAAGTTCAAGGAGGAACCGATGAAGGAATTTTTCTGCGGCTCGCTCGTCCCCGGCTGCGATTGGCACACGCGCCATGAAGAGGAGGCCGAGATCATGCGCCGCGCCGTCGAGCACATGCGCGAGACGCATGGCGAGACGATCATCCGCGAGTCGATGATCGATGCGATCCGCTCGCGCATCGAGAAGGTCCGCAGCGCGGCCTAGCTATCCGAGTGATATTTCGCGGCGCGCTCAAGCAGCGCGTCGCCGCCAAGCCTGAAATCGGCCTCAATCCACTCTTCCTCCAGCCGCTTCAGCAGCTTTCCCATTCCCGGGCCGTTGGGCACGCCGATCTTTTGCAGGTCGGAACCCTTGAGCGGGAATTGCGGCGCCGTCCATTTCTCCGCGAATTTCAGGAGCCGCGAATAGCCGCCGGCCTCGACGAGCGCGTCATTGTCGGTCACGGCGCGCGCCCGCGCCGAGGCAAGCGACAGCTTCAGCCGGTCGATCGCCGGCTGCCGCCCATTACGGTAGAGTTGCCTCGCCAGCATGCTTTCGGTCATGGCGGGCTCGATCTTCGGCGCTGACGCCCACTCCTTCAAGCGCTCGGCTTCCGCATTGGACAACCTCAGCCGCTCAGCCAGCAAACGCATCCGCTCGGCATCGGGCGGCACCATCGCTTCGAGCCTCAGCAACGCATCGGCCGCCCAGCCGAGATCACGCTCGGCGGCGACCAGTCCGTGGATCGCGTCGATGCCCCATTTCTCGCTTTCAGGCAGCGCCTTGGTCAGCACGCCTGCCTGCCGCATCCAGAGCAGCGCGCGCGACGGGTCGAGCGCCGAAAGCAGCTTCCTGAGTTCCGCCCAGACGCGCTCGGCCGACAGCCGGTCAATGCCGTCATTGAGTCGCGCGCAGGCCTTCAGCCCCTCGGCGTCGGGACGGCCCGAGCCGGACCAGGCGAAGAAGCGGAAGAAGCGCAGGATGCGCAGATAATCCTCGCGAATGCGCGCTTCCGCGTCGCCGATGAAGCGTAGCGTCCGGTTCTCGAGGTCGGCGAGCCCGCCGACTAGGTCGACGATCGTCCCGTCCGCCTCGGCATAGAGCGCATTGATCGTGAAATCGCGCCGTTCCGCGTCCGCTTTCCAGTCGCGTCCGAACACAACCTTCGCCCGCCGCCCGTCCGTCTCTACATCGGCACGCAAGGTCGTGACCTCATAGCCCTTGCCGCCTGCCGTCACGGTCACCGTACCGTGCTCGATGCCGGTCGGGATCGCCTTGAACCCCGCCGCTTCGGCGCGGCGGATCGTTTCTTCCGGCAGCGTCGTGGTGGCGATGTCGACATCCGCCACCGCCTCGCCGAGCAACGCGTTGCGCACCGCGCCGCCCGCGACGCGCGCCTCCCCCCTAGCGGCGTTCAATGCCGCCAGCAGCCGCTGCAGATCGGCATCCTCCAGCCACTCGGCGCCAGCCACCGAAGCGCCACTCACAGGTAGAATCTTTCGTAGAGCGTGCGGATGATGCCGGCAGTCACGCCCCAGATGCGCTGGCCGCCATAGGGCATGTCGTAATAGACCCAGAGCTGCTTGTTGAACTCACGGCTGTTCTGCGTGTGGTTGGCGGGGTCCATCAGGAAGCGCAGCGGCACCTCGAAGGCGGTGTCCACCTCGTGTTCGTTGATCGTCAGATGGAAGCCCGGCTTGACGATCGAGAGCACCGGGGCGATGCGATAGCCGCTGCCCGACACATAGTCCGGCATCCGCCCGACCACCTCGACATGGCCGGCGTCGAGCCCGATCTCCTCCCATGCCTCGCGCAGTGCCGCTTCCTCGGGCGAGGCGTCGGTCGCATCGATCCTCCCGCCGGGAAAGGCGACCTGTCCCGAATGGTCGGTCAGCGTCTCGGCCCGCTTGGTCAGGATGACGCTCGCTTCCGGCCCGTGATCGACCACCGGGATCAGCACCGCCGCGTCGCGCAATCGGCGCTGGCCGGCGATGCGCGGGTGATCAGGGTTGAAACGATGGTCGCCGTAGTCGAAATTCTCGTGCGGCCCACGGTCGATCGCCGCGCGCAGCCGGAAATCCTCTGCTGAGAAGGGCGGTGCTTTCACGTCTTCCATCATGCCGAGAGCCGTTTCAGTTTTTCGGCCGGCATGATCGGATAGGTCACGCCGTTCGAGCGCACCGCGAACATCGTCTTGCCTTCGACCTCGATCTCCTCGCCGTGGCCGACCAGTTCATACATCACCGGCCGCGCCAACAGCGCCTCCAGCCGGCCGCGCACCAGCACATAGGGCTTCAGTCCGCCGGTCGCGTCCTCGTCGACGAAGCGCAGCGGATTTTCCGGCCCGACCTCCACCACGTCGCCAACATTGGTGCGGAAGGTGATCGACTGCTCGTCGCCACTGCCCAGGACGTTCATCTCGACCGCCACGAAAGGTGCGTCGACTACCCTTATCCCCACCTTCTCGACCGGTGTCACCAGGTAGGTCTTGCCGTCGGCGTCCTTTCGCAGCACCGTGGAGAACAATTGCACCAATGGCATGCGGCCGATCGGCGTGCCCAGATAGAACCATGTGCCGTCAGGCCGGATTTCCATGTCTAGGTCGCCGCAGAAGTCAGGATTCCATTTCTCCACCGGCGGCAAACCCTTGCCGGCGCGAGCCGCGCGGGAGATGAGCGCGGACAAACCAGCGGTGTCCGCGGCGGCTGCCAGACCGCTTTCGGTAGTTTTGTTATGATCGGCCATGGTCACGAAATAGTCACTGTTGTTCCGCTTGTCAGCCGTGTCCGGTGATTTAAGTTCAGCTTATGTGCAGTGCAAACTGCACAAGTCCAGCGGCTAAGCGCCCGGCACGCGAAACGGACCGCAGGACGGATCAAGGAGTTCCGCATGAGCATCATGATCAAGCAGACGCCGCTGAGCGAGCAGGAGATGGTCGCCGAGGCCGAGAAGGCGCTGGCCGACATCTCGCGCATCAGACAGGGCGTCGGCAAGGTCATTTTCGGCCAGGAGAGCGTGGTCGAGCGCACGCTGGTCGCGCTGCTGGCCGGCGGCCATGCGTTGCTGGTCGGCGTTCCCGGCCTCGCCAAGACCAAGCTGGTCGAAACACTCGGCATCGTGCTCGGTCTCGACACCAGCCGCATCCAGTTCACGCCGGACCTGATGCCGTCGGACATCCTCGGCTCCGAGGTCATGGAGCAGGACGAGCACGGCAAGCGATCCTTCCGCTTCATCTCCGGCCCGATCTTCGCCCAGCTCTTGATGGCCGACGAGATCAACCGCGCCAGCCCGCGCACCCAGTCGGCGCTCCTGCAGTCGATGCAGGAGTACCACGTCACCGTCGCCGGCGCCCGCCACGATCTGCCTTCGCCCTTCCATGTGCTGGCGACCCAGAACCCGCTGGAGCAGGAAGGCACCTATCCCCTGCCTGAAGCCCAGCTCGACCGCTTCCTGATGCAGATCGACATCCTCTACCCCGAGATCGACGCCGAGCGGCGCATCCTCGTCGAGACGACCGGCGTCGAGGACGCCAAGGCGGAGAACGTGCTCAACCCGGCCAGGCTGAAGGAGATTCAGACGCTGATCCGCCGCATGCCTGTGCCGGAAAGCGTCGTCGAGGCGATCCTCAAGCTCGTCCGCTCCGCCCGTCCAGGCCAGGGCAATGCCGAGACCGACAAGAACGTCGCCTGGGGACCCGGCCCGCGCGCATCCCAGGCGCTCACGCTCTGCGCCCGCGCCCGCGCGCTTTACGACGGTCGCCTCGCGCCTTCGATCGACGACATCCATGCGCTCGCCGAGCCCGTGCTGCAGCACCGCATGGCGCTGACCTTCGCCGCCCGCGCCGAGGGCATGACCGTCCGCGACGTCGTCGCCAGGCTGGTCAAAGCGCAGGGGTGACGGTGGTCGTCCTCTCGCCGAGGAAGATGTGATGGCGCGTATCGGCGAAGTCTCCGCACCGGTTTCCACACGCGACGCGCTCGCCCGCGGGCGCCTGCGTGCCTCGCTCGTGCCCGACCTGCTGGTCGAGGCGCGCCGCATCGTCAATACCGTCATCGGCGGCTGGCACGGCCGCCGCAAGCGCGGCATTGGCGAGAATTTCTGGCAGTTCCGGCCCTATGTCGAAGGCGATGCCATGTCGCGCATCGACTGGCGCCGCTCCGCCCGCGACGACCACACCTATGTCCGCGACCGCGAATGGGAGGCCGCCCACACCGTCTGGCTGTGGGCCGACCCGTCGCCGTCCATGCTCTACAAATCGACCGCCGCCTCCGTATCGAAGGAGTCCCGCGCGCTGGTGCTGGTGCTCGCACTGGCCGAACTGCTGTCGCGCAGCGGCGAGCGCATCGCCTGGCCGGGCCTGACCGACCCCTTCACCGCCCGCAATGGCGCCGAGCGCCTCGCCTCGCATCTTTCCCACGCGTCCGACCTGCCGGCCCGGCCCGATCTCTCGAACATCCGCCGTTTCTCGGATATCATCATCGCCAGCGACTTCCTCGATCCGGCGGACGAGATCATGGCCTGGCTCGACGTCCTCGCGCGCCATGGCGTGCGCGCCCATCTGATCGAAGTGGCCGACCCGGCCGAGGAAGTCTTTCCTTACGCCGGGCGGACGGAATTCGCCGATCCCGAGACAGGTCAGAAGCTGACCGCGGGCCGCGCCGAAACCGTGCGCGACGAATATCGCCTCGCCTATTCCGCGCGTCGCGAAGAGCTGATCCGCTGGTGCAAACGGCTCGGCTGGAGCTACACAGTCAACCACACCGACCGCCTCGCCTCCGAGGCTCTGGTGCGTGTCCACATGGCGATGACGGCTGACGGTGGTTACGCCGCGGGTGTGCGCTCATGAGCTGGCTGCCGCTCAGCTTCGGCTTCCCCGCCATACTGTGGGGCCTGCTCGCCCTGCCGGTCATCTGGTGGTTGTTGCGGCTGACGCCGCCCAAACCGCAGACGGAAGTCTTCCCGCCGCTGAGGATTCTCGCCCGCGTCCTGCGCAAGGAAGAGACACCGCATCAGAGCCCGTGGTGGCTGACGCTGCTTCGCCTGCTGATGGCCGCGCTTGTCGTTCTGGCGCTGGCCGAGCCGATCTGGAATCCGCGCGAGCGGCTGCCGACCGAGGGCTCGGCGCTGGCGCTGGTCATCGACAATGGCTGGGCGAGCGCCCGCGACTGGGACCGTCGCGTCGCTACCGCCGAACGGCTGATCGCCGACGCCAACGCCACCGGCTCGCCCGTCGTCCTCGCCTTCACCGCCGAGAAGCCCAATGCCGAGATCGGCCCCTTCGATGCGGCGGCTGCGCGCGACAAGCTCAATGTCGCCGAGCCGCGTCCGGTGCCTGTCGACCGGCAGGCGATCTATGCGCGTGTGGCCGCAGCACTCGACCAGCTGCCCGGCGCTTCGGTCGCCGTGCTCGCCGACGGGCTTGCCGCGCCAGGCGACGAAGCCGCCTTCAACGCCCTGCTTGGCCGTGATCCGGCGCACGTCTTCTGGGCCGTTCCCGACCGCCTCGACATGGTCGGCCTGACCGCCGCCGAGAACGAGGTCACGGGCTTCACCCTTTCCGCCGTCCGCGCGCCGGGCGATCCCGCGCCGCGCCGGGTGACAGCCGGGGCGTTCGACGAGAAAGGCCGCCGCATCGCCGACGCGGTCATCAGCTTCGGCGCAGGCCAGTCGACCGGCACCGGCGAGATGACGGTGCCTTTCGAATTGCGCAACGACTTCTCCTCGATCGCCATCGACGGCGAAGAGCAGGCGGCCGCGGTGCGCGTGCTCGACGACAACGCCAAGCGCCGTCGCGTCGGGCTTCTCTCGCAGGCCGAGGCCGACCAGGCGCAGCCGCTGCTGTCGCCGCTCTATTACATCACCCGCGCGCTTGCCCCCTTTGCCGACCTCGTCGAGCCGTCGAGCCAGGACCTCGCCGAGGCGATCCCGCAGATCCTCGAGCAGAAGCCCGCGATGATCGTCATGGCCGATGTCGGCACCATTCCCGAGGCGGCGCGCCAGCAACTCATCGAATGGGTCAGGAACGGCGGCACGCTGGTGCGCTTCGCCGGTTCCAGGCTGGCCGCCGCCGGCAATGACGAGGACCTGCTGCCGGTCCGTCTGCGTCTCGGCGAACGCTCGATGGGCGGCGCCCTGTCCTGGACGACGCCGCAGCCAGTCACTGAATTCCCTGCCGCCGGCCCGTTCGCGGACCTGTCGCCGCCAAGCGAGGTCACCGTCACCCGCCAGGTGCTCGCCGAACCGACCTCCGACATCGTCGAGCGGACATGGGCGAACCTCGCCGACGGCACGCCACTCGTCACTGGTGCGCGGAGGGAGCGCGGCACGCTGGTGCTCTTCCACGTGACACCCGAAGCGACCTGGTCGAACCTGCCGATCTCCGGCACCTTCGTCGAGATGCTGCGCCGCATCGTGCAGCTGTCCCGCAATCAGGGCGCCGTCGCCGCCAACGCGGAAGGCCAGGCCGGCTCGCTGGCGCCCTACCGCATGATATCGGCCGACGGCATGCTGGTGCCGCCGACGCCTGACGCGCGTCCCCTGACTGTCGGCTCGGGCGGGGTCCCGGTCACTATAGAGAATCCGCCCGGACTTTATGGCTCGGAGGAGGGCGTGGTCGCCCACAACCTCCTCAAGGCCGATGCCGCCTTCGCGCCGCTCGTCCGTCCGAGCGTGACTGCGCCGGTGACTGAAGTGCGCTATGCTCTCGACGAATCGCGTGACCTGAAAGGGCCGCTCGTGGCTGCCGCTCTGGCGCTCATGGTGCTCGATACGCTTGCCGTCTTCTGGATGGGCGGGCTGCTGTCGCGCCGTCCTCGCATCCCGCCGCGTTCCGCTGGTGCGACGGCTGCGGCCCTGCTTCTCGCCGTCGGCCTGACCCTTTCTCCCGACGCAGCCCGCGCGCAGCAGGATACCAAGCCCGGCGACGAGGAGGCGATGGCTGCGGTGTCCACCACCCGCCTTGCCTATGTCGTCACTGGCGATTCCTCCGTCGATTCGATCAGCCGCGCCGGCCTTGCTGGCCTCTCGCGCTTCCTCGTCGAGAAGACGGCGCTGGAGCCCGGCGAGCCGGCGGGTGTAAACATCGCGACCGACGAGCTTTCCTTCTATCCGCTCATCTACTGGCCGGTGGACGCCAATGCCGAGATGCCGAGCGAAGAGGCGATCGCCCGCATCGACGCCTACATGCAGGGCGGCGGCACCGTGCTCTTCGACACCCGCGACCAGTATTCGACCGGCATCGACGCCGGCTCGGCCAGCCCGGCCACGGAGCGGCTGCGCGACATACTGAGCAACCTCAACGTACCGCCGCTGGAGCCGGTCCCTGAGGACCACGTGCTCACCAAATCCTTCTTCATCCTTCCGGAATTCCCCGGCCGCTTCAACGGCAGCCCGCTCTGGGTCGAGACCTCGCTCGACGCGCAGAATGTCGACAACCGCCCGGTCCGCACCGGCGACGGCGTCTCGCCGATCATGATCACCGCCAACGACTTCGCCGGCGCCTGGGCGATCGACGCAGACGGCAACCCTATGCTGCCGACGGTGCCCTCCGACCCCATGCAGCGCGTCTACGCGCTACGCTCCGGGGTGAACATCATGATGTACATGCTGACCGGCAACTACAAATCCGACCAGGTGCATGTGCCGGTCCTGCTCGAGAGGCTGGGGCAGTAGATGGATTGGTCTATCGCCTTCGAACCGCTTTTGTCGTGGGGATGGCTCGCCGCCATCCTCGTGCCGATCGCCCTGCTTGCGCTTGCCGGCCTCTTCTTCCGCCAGCGTGGTGCGTGGCTGCGCTTCGCCGCGCTCGTCGCGCTCGCCGCGGCGCTGGTCAATCCCGTTCTGTTGGATGAAGAGCGCGAGCCGCTGAAGAGCGTCGTCGCCCTCGTCGTCGACCGCAGCCAGAGCCAGGACATCGGCGACCGCCAGTCGGAGACGAGTGCGGCGCTGGAAGGGTTGCAGCAGCGGCTAGCCCGCTTCCCGCAGTTCGAGGTGCGCGTGGTCGAGGCCGGCCGCGCCGACGCCGCCGACGAACGTACCCAGACGCGCCTCTTCGGCGCGCTCGACAGCGCTTTCCGCGACGTGCCGCCCTCGCGCATCGCCCGCGCCGTCATGATCACCGAAGGCCAGGTGCACGACGTGCCGGCGGGCGCGCAGCCCTTGCAGGCGCCGCTCCATGCGCTGATCACAGGCGACGAAGGCGAGCGCGACCGCCGCATCCGCTTCGAGAACGCGCCGCGTTTCGGCCTCGTCGGCAAGCCGCTGCAGATGAGCTACCGCGTCATCTCCACCGATGGCGGAGAAGGCACGGTCGACGTGCGGGTCACCGTCAACGGCGAGCCGGTGTCCACCGAGCGCGCGGTGATCGGCCGGCCGATGCTGCTCGACATCGTCATCCCGAATGCCGGCCGCAACATCGTCGAGCTGTCGATCCCCGAGGCGGACGGCGAGATCACCGATACCAACAACCGCGCCATCGCCATCCTCGACGGCATCCGCGAGAACTTGCGCGTGCTGCTCGTTTCCGGCGAGCCGCATGCCGGCGAACGCACCTGGCGCAACCTGTTGAAGTCGGACGCCTCCGTCGATCTCGTGCACTTCACCATCCTGCGTCCGCCGGAGAAGCAGGACGGCACGCCCATCAACGAATTGTCGCTGATCGCCTTCCCGACCCGCGAGCTCTTCGTCGAGCGGATCGACGATTTCGACCTCATCATCTTCGACCGCTACCAGCACCGCGACGTGCTGCCGATCCTCTATTACGACTACATCGCCGAATATGTCGAAAAGGGAGGCGCGCTCTTGATCGCAGCCGGCCCCGAATATGCCGGCGACC
>JAEYXI010000063.1 GCA_023428515.1 Pseudomonadota bacterium
TTCCTCACGCGTCACCACATGGATGGCCTTCTCGAAGCCGAACTCCTTCTTCGTGATCTTGGCGATATCGGACGTCACGCTGGCAGCGCTCTTTCTCGACGCCAGCACCGCGTTGCCGCTGTTGATATAGGTGGCCACGTCCTTGAAGCCCGCCGCCGTCAGCGCCTCGCGCAGCGGCTTCACCGGCAGTTGCGTTGCGCCGCCCACACCGCGAAAGAGGATGATGTAGACGGTCATATCACCAGTCCCGCGATCGTCTCGTTGTCGGTGATGTCCTGATAGGCCCAGCCCGCTTCATGGAAGCGTCTTGCCAGCACATCGAAATTCTTGCGGTCCTTCGTCTCGATGCCGATCAACACCGAGCCGAAATTGCGCGCCGATTTCTTCAGGTATTCGAAGCGGGCGATGTCGTCGTCCGGGCCGAGCAATTCGAGGAAATCGCGCAGCGCACCCGGCCGCTGCGGGAAGCGGAAGACGAAATATTTCTTCAGCCCCTCGAAGCGCAGCGCCCTCTCCTTCACGTCAGGCAGCCGCTCGAAATCGAAATTGCCGCCCGACACCACGCAGACGATCGTCTTGCCGCGAATGTCCTTCCTCGCAAAATCCTTGAGCGCGTCGATGGCGAGAGCTCCGGCCGGCTCTAGCACGACGCCTTCGACATTCAGCATCTCGATCATAGTCGCGCAAAGCCGGTTCTCCGGCACCAGACGAACCGCATCCGCCGGAAAATCCTTGAGGTGCCGGAATGGCTCGCGGCCGATCTCGGCCACTGCCGCTCCATCGACGAAATTGTCGACGCTTTCGAGTTTCGTCCGCCGACCGGCGGCAAGGCTCCCGGCAAGGCTCGGCGCGCCCGACGGCTCGCAGAACAGGAAGCGCATGTCGCGGCCGATCTCGTGGAAATAATGCGTGACGCCCGCAGAAAGGCCACCGCCGCCGACCGGCAGCATCATGATGTCGGGGGTCCGCCCCTCCGGCATCTGGTCGGCGATCTCCCAGGCGACGGTCGCCTGCCCCTCGATGATGTCCTTGTGGTCGAAGGGCGGCACCATATGAGCGCCGCTCGTCTCGGCGAATTCGAACGAGGCGCGGTAGCAATCGTCGAAGAAGTCGCCGAACAGCCTGATCTCGACGAACTCGCCGCCGAAGAGCTTGGTCTTGTCGATCTTCTGCTGCGGCGTCGTCACCGGCATATAGATGACGCCCTTTTTGCCGAAATGCCGGCAGACGAAGGCAAAACCCTGCGCATGGTTGCCGGCGGAAGCGCAGACGAAGACCTCGGATTGGTTGCCGGCCGCAAGCGCATGCCGGAAGAAATTGAATGCGCCGCGCAGCTTGTAGGAACGCACGGGCGTCAGGTCTTCCCGCTTCAGGAACACCTTCGCGCCGTACTTTCTCGACAAATAGTCGTTCTCCTGCAGCGGCGTTGCGGGGAAAATGCCGCGCATCGCGCTTGCCGCATCCGAGACTTTGTTGGCGAAGCTGGCCATGGCGGATTCCTCGTTGCCCGGCTTTCCTGCCGTCCTTTTGGCTTTCGCGCAACAGTATCGGGCCCGTCGCACGCTGCAGAGCCCATTTGTCGCCTCCGCGCCTTGTTAATGCCTTTTTCGGAGGTTCCGGGGAGGCTTGGGCCAATAACAACAGGCCGAATGGCCGGAGATCCTAGACAAGTGGTGAACCCGAAGCTTCTTATCCTCGCCGCGGCGCTGCTTGGCGCCGGTTGCATGACGAATGACAACGCCACCGATCTTATCGGCACGGCGGCGATACAGGTGCCCGTCACCGAGATCGCCGGGAACCATTCGATCTTTGTCACCACGACGCGCAGCACCTCGGACGATGCCAAGGTCTTCAGCAACTCGCGCTCACAGAAGCTCAACTTCGCGCGCGTCAACGTCACTGTGCCGAAATACCACAAGACGGGCCAGATCGAACGCAAGAAGCCGGGCAAGGACGATGACCCGCTGAAGTTCTTCACGGCGACCCAAGTCGTCTCCTATGATACGCAGCCTAAATTCTCGTCCGCGCTCAGCGCCGACATCGCCGCCCGCGGCGGGCGCGCCATGGTCTTCATCCACGGCTACAACACGTCTTTCGACAGCGCCGTCTACCGCGCCACGCAGATCGCGCATGATTCCGGCTATCCCGGCACGCCGGTGCTGTTCTCCTGGGCTTCTGGCGGCACGACCAAGGACTATGTCTACGACCGCGAGAGCGCCAGCGTGGCGCGCGACCAGCTCGAAGCGACGTTGCGCCTGCTTGCCCAGTCGGGCGCGAGGCGCATCGACATCGTCGCGCATTCCATGGGTACGTGGGTCACGATGGAGACCTTGCGCCAGCTGGCCCTGACCGGCGACCGAAACCTTGGCGGCAAGCTCGGCGACGTCATCCTGGCCTCACCCGACATCGATATCGACGTGTTCAGGAGCCAGATGGAACGCTACGGAAAGCCTGACCGGCCGTTCTTCCTTCTGCTGTCCTCCGACGATCGCGCGCTCAGGCTGTCAGGCATCCTGGCAGGCAACAAGCCGCGTGTCGGCGACTTTGGCGATCCAGCCGTTCTGGCGGACCTCGGCGTCGTCGTCGTCGACGTCTCGCATGAAAAGAGCGGCGACCGGCTCAACCACACCAAGTTCGCCGACAATCCGGAGATCGTGAAGCTGCTCGGCCAGCGGCTGCGCGAGGATGACGGCTATGCTTCCGATCGTGAAGTGACGGATCGGATCAAGATGCTGAACCAGGGTTCCTAGCGCGGCTCCTTACCGTAACTTACGGCTGCCGCGTCCATTTTGGGCTGGACCGACTGTCTTTCTGGCCCTATCGGTGCTGGGAACGCCGGAGGCGACCGGCGCGGAGTTCTTAGGTGCGTTTAAGGCTGCTCATAGTTTTGCTGACTGCGCTGGCCGCCTCCGGCTGCATCAGCGAGCGCAAGCATGAACTGCTTGCCGCCAACCCCGCGGCGCCACCTCCTCACGGCGTCGAGGCCAAGCACGACATCTTCGTCGCCACCACCCGCAGAAAAGCCGATGACACGCGCGTCGTATTTGACCGCCGGCGTTCCGACACGCTCGCCTTCGGTCGGGTCGGTGTAACCGTGCCCAAGGGCCACGAGATCGGCCGCATCGAACGCGCGAAGGATGGCAACGCCGGAGACCCGGCCAAGGATTTTACGGCGGTCGACCTCACAATCTTCGATTCCGGTCCGGCCTTCACCGCAGCGGTGGCCGAGCGCGGCCAGCGCGTCCTGGTTTTCGTCCACGGCTACAACACCGGTTTCGACGACGGCGTCTACCGCCTCACGCAGATCGCGCATGACACGAAATATCCCGGCACACCGGTGCTCTTCTCATGGGCGTCTGGCGCAAGGACGCGCGACTATGTCTACGACAAGGACAGCAGTACGGCCGCGCGCGACGACCTCGAGACGGTGCTCGTCATGCTGTCCCGGACGCCCGGCATCAAGAGCATCGACAGCATCGCCCATTCGATGGGCAACTGGCTGGCCATGGAGACGCTGCGCCAGCTTGCCATTGCCGGGAACCGCGACCTCAACGGCAAGCTCGGCTACGTCGTGCTCGCTTCGCCCGATATCGACGTCGACATCTTCAAGAAGCAGATGGAGCGCTACGGCAAGCCCAACCGGCCCTTCGTCGTGCTGCTTTCGAACGACGACAAGGCGTTGCGCATATCTAGCCTGATCGCAGGCCAGGAGGCCCGTGTCGGCGACTACTCCGACGCCAATGAGCTGGCGGCGCTGGGCGTGACGGTCGTCGACCTCAGCGCGACCGCGGGCGGCGACAAGCTCAACCACGCCAAATTCGCCGACAATCCTGTGCTGGTGCAATTGCTCGGCGAACGCCTGCGCATGCCCGAGAGCCTTGAGGCTACGCCGAAGCAGGCCAACGAGCGTGTCAACGAACTCGCCGGCGGGCTGGGTCAGGCCGCGTCGATCATCATCACCACGCCGCTGAGAATCATCACGCTCGGCGCCATCGAATAGGCAGCCGCCTCAAACGAACAGCTCGACCTTCTCGAACGTCCTGACGTCGACCAGTCCGACATCGGAGATGCGTAGCTCGGGGATGACGACCAATGCCAGCAGCGAGTGCTGCATATAGGCGTTGTTGAGCGTGCAGCCGCAATCGCGCATCGCCTGCGTGAGCTTCTCGGCCTTCGCCGCGACGATCTCGGCGCGCTCGTCGGACATCAGCCCGGCAATCGGCATCTCCACCAGCGCCAGCTCCTTGCCTTTCGAGAACAGCACCACGCCGCCGCCGACCTCGGCGAGCCGGTTGGCCGCCAGCGCCATGTCCTCCTTGTTGGTGCCGACGACGCTCATGTGGTGGCTGTCATGCGCGACGGTCGATGCGAGCGCGCAATCCGCCTTGTAGCCGAAGCCCGACACCAGCGCGTTGACCACCTTGCCAGTGCCCTTGTGGCGCTCGACGACCGCGATCTGGCAAACATCGTTTGCCCGGTCCATCGCGACCAGCCCCTCCTCTACCGGCAGGTCGGCTTCCAGCGCGCGCGTCGGGGCCTGGTTCTCGATCACCCCAATGACGCGCGCCCTTACCTCGTTGGCGCCCGCCGGCGCCTTTATGTCAAAGTCCTTTGCCTCGATCCTGCGACCGACATGCACCGTGTTCCGCGCGCTTTCAGGATAGTCGTAGGGCGGAATGTCGATGACGAGCTTTCCGCTCTCAGCCGCCAGCACGCCACGCGCATAGACCTGGTCGATCGTCAACTGCGCGAGGTCGGAGACGACAAGGAAATCAGCGAGCCTTCCTGGCGCGATCGAGCCGATCTCGCGCTCCAGCCCGAAATGCTGCGCGGTGTTTAGCGTCGCCATCTGGATCGCCGTCACCGGTTTCAGCCCCTGCGCTATGGCATGGCGCA
>JAEYXI010000099.1 GCA_023428515.1 Pseudomonadota bacterium
TGTTTTCCCTACTCAGCGTCGTGCACTCGAGTAGGGGCGGTACAAGGGGCGAGCCCCCGAGCACTTTTTTTTTTCGCAGGCACGAAATGCACAGCGCCGCCTGGTCACGCAACGCGTGCATCACCATGCCTCGCGTCCACCACGTCTTGGAGAGGAGCTCTTGGAGCACATGCCCGTGAAGACGCCACCTCGCTGCACTGGCGTGCAGGGCGGCTAAGCACCTCTGTGCATTTTGTGTTACACGAAAACACAAACATGACACAAAAACATAGCATAACATGACATGAAAAAACATAGCGAGATTGACATGGTGGTGTGGTGGGGCATGTTGCCACATGTCCAGGAACATGCACGCAAGCAATTGACACCTCTCTGACACCGTGCAAGGCCGCTGGAGCGTGCGTGAGTTTGCTTGGGGGCTCGTCCCGTGTAGAGCCATATATCTAACCCTAACCGCAGTAGTGCTGAGTACGTACTCAGGAATGCGTGGGCCACGCGTGTTTTCCCTACTCAGCGTCATGCACTCGAGTAGGGGCGGTACAAGGGGCGAGCCCCCGAGCACTTTTTTTTTTTTTTCCGCCAAGTCCACTGCGGGTGACGGCAAGAGCACGACACAGCACGCTTGCAAGCATGCTACGACCGATGCAACCCACACACAGAGGTGCAACAACATGGCCAGGTACAGTCGTCTCCAATACATCCGCGCGCGCTTCTGATTAGACACGTCTCTGCAGCAGGCAGAGGCCAATGATCATGCACATCGATGCACACACACACACACACCATGCATAACACATCACGACACACACATCACGACACACACACACACATCACACACAACACACATCATGACACACGACACATCACACACACAACACACATCACACACATGCACACATGCACACACATCATGCTCTGTGTTCATGCATGCATGCGCGGTGCTGTGTGCTGGTGTGTGATGTGTGTTGTGTGTGATGTGTGTGTGTGTGTCGTGATGTGTGTGTCGTGATGTGTTATGCATGGTGTGTGTGTGTGTGTGTGCATCGATGTGCATGATCATTGGCCTCTGCCTGCTGCAGAGACGTGTCTAATCAGACGCGCGCGCAGATGTATTGGAGACGACTGTACCTGGCCATGTGGTTGCACCTCTGTGTCTGGCTTGCATATATATCGGTCGTGTAGCATGCTTGCAAGCGTGCTGTGTCGTGCTCTTGCCGTCACCCGCAGTGGACTTGGCGGAAAAAAAAAAGTGCTTGGGGGCTCGCCACCTGTACACCGCCCCTACTCGAGCGCACGACGCTGAGTAGGGAAAACACGCGTGGCCCACGCATTCCGAGTACGTACTCAGCACACTACTACTGCGGTTAGGGTTAGATATATGGCTCTACACGGGACGAGCCCCCAAGCAAACTCACGCACGCTCCAGCGGCCTTGCACGGTGTCAGAGAGGTGTCTAATTGCTTGCGTGCATGTTCCTGGACATGTGGCAACATGCCCCACCACACCACCATGTCAATCTCGCTATGTTTTTTCATGTCACGTTATGCTATGTTTTTGTGTCATGTTTGTGTTTTTTGTGTTTTTCGCGTAACACAAAATGCACAGAGGTGCTTAGCCGCCCTGCACGCCAGTGCAGCGAGGTGTCGTCTTCGCACGTATGTGCTCCAAGAGCTCCTCTCCAAGATGTGATGGACGCGAGGCATGGTGGTGCACGCGTTGCGCGACCAAGCGGCGCTGTGCATTTCGTGCCTGCGAAAAAACACAACATGTTCAGACTTGCTTGGTGGTCTCGTAGGCCGTGCGAGGCATGTTTAGTCACGCGTGATGATGTCTCCAGATGTCCCTGCACACGATGCACCACCCTGATCGCGCCGATCGCACTATGTTTTTCATGTCATATGTGCCATGTCATGTTTTTTGTGTTTTTTGTGTTTTTCGCGTAACACGAAATGCACAGAGGTGCTTAGCCGCCCTGCACGCCAGTGCAGCGAGGTGGCGTCTTCAGTGGTATGTGCTCCAAGAGCTCCTCTCCAAGATGTGATGGACGCGAGGCATGGTGGTGCATGCGTTGCGCGACCAAGCGGCGCTGTGCATTTCGTGCCTGCGAAAAAACACAACACAACACAACACAACACATGTTGTTCAGACTTGCGCGCTTGGTGGCGTCTCGTAGGCCCGTGATGATTGTGTTGTGTGTTGTGTGTGTTGTGTGTGTTGTGTTGTGTGTTGTGTGTGTGTGTGTTGTGTTGTGTTGTGTGTGTGTGTTGTGTGTGTGTTGTGTGTTGTATGTATGCATGTATATAAATATGATGTGCTATGTGCTCTGTGTTTGCGTTAGGTCACATGTGTCTCATTGTTGTCGTTGTCTCATGTCATATGGGGGGCACACCATGATGGCTGGCCGGCTGGCTGGGCGCTCGGGCTGGGCCGCCGCAGAGGAGGAGGCCAGGGGCCGCCGTTTTCAAAACTCCGGCCGGAAGAAGCCAAATTTGAAGGCAAAACGACAAGACGTTCCGAAGCCATATATAAGGGAGAGGGCAAAATCCCTGCCGGTCAAAATTTCTTGCCTAGTCGGCCTGGGCGTACTGCGAGAGCAGAGAGCGCAGAGCAGAGGCTAGTGTGCCGAGTGTGGCGGTGGCGGTGGTGGTGTGGGTGCGTGGTAGTGGTGGGTGGGTGGCAGTGGTGGTGAGGCATAGATATCTATCCCCCGCCGCTGCCACTACCACCACCATCATGCTGCCCGCATCATCATCGTCGTCGTCGTCATTTGGGGCACACCAGTCTCTGCTCTGCTCTGCTCTTTTGGTGCGTGCGGTCCGTACCTGGTGCGCAGCCGCCAGTCTCTGCCCACGCATGCACACGCACTGCCACGCACGGACGCCCACTGCGCCATCACAATGCTGCCTCGCACGACCTATTGAGTCATATCTCTTATTGGTATATATATCATTGTATAGGGCGGGAGAGATGATATCCTCTCCCTCCCTCCCTATGCAATATATATATAGATAGATAACAGATGTGGCGTAATAGAGAGAGAGAGACGGCATGCTGGTGGCAACGTGGGCGGCTGTTGTTGTTGGTGTGTGTGGGTGTGTGTGTGTGCCGCTGTTGGATGCGTGTTGGGATTTTATGGGTGGAGAGAGAGAGAGAACGAGCCAAGTTGCGAGATGCTGATGCTGATGCCAATGGCTCAGCAGCAGCAGCAGCAGCAGCAGCAGCCCCACCTCCATTATTATTATCATCATCATTGGGCTCTCCCCCAATAATAATGATAACGATAGTGGCGCTGTGGCGGTGCGTCCTAGTGTCAATTAGTAGGCGAATGTCGGGTTGGTATAGTAGTAGTCGTCTCGTAGAGTGTGCATGCCCCAAACATACACGGCTCTGTTCCTCCTCCTCTTCCACATCCTCTTCCACATCCTCTCTCTTCCTCATCAGCAGGACGAGAGTGGGTGGGGGTGGTGGGGTGGTGGTGGTGGGACAGGCTGTGTGGGTGGCAGTGTGGCCATGCGTGTGCAGCGCATGGAGAGGAGTAGTAGTAGTAGTAGAGTTGGTGGTCAGTGCGCAGTCGTCGTGTTTCTCCCCCTACTATATTGGGGGAGAGAGAGAGACGAGCTGCGACACACCAGTGGTGGGCATCGTGCAAAATGCGCCCTGCGCAACAACAACAGCAACAGCAGCAGCAGCAGCAGCAACAACAACAACAGATGAGAGCAGTTACTACTACTGTTCTCATTTGTTGTTGGTGTTGTTGTTGTTGTTGTTGTTGTTGGTGTTTGTGTGTTCATATCTCCAGATGGGAAGGTGCGTGTGTGTAATATGCAGCAGCAAGAGAGCACACGTATTTCGACCGTCCATCTCCGACGGCAGCTTCGCCAACAGGACCGCGTGATGATACGTCGTCGTCGTGTGCGCCTGTTGGTTGTATTCGTCCTTTCGTGCACACATATATAGAGAGAAAGGACAATCTGAGGCTTGCTTGAAAGGGAGCCAACGCACTCTCTCTCTCTCTCTCTCTCTGTCTGTATAATATATACTACAGAGAGGGGAAGAGTGATTAGGAGTGTGGGCAACAAGAACCAAGACTATTATGTTAGAGAGAGCCCAAAGAGCGAGAATTGATTGTGTTGGTGTTGTTGTGGCTGTTGATGTGTTGTTGCTGTTGCTGCCGTGTGCACCAACGACAACAATATATATACGCACGCACGCACGCACCAACACAAACAAGGACGCGTATGCGTGTGCATGTGCATGACGCACAGTCCCTCCCCTCCTCCTCCTCCTCCTGTCCTGTGATATGGATGGATGGAAAAGAGAGTGAGAGAGAGAAGGATTGTGTGTCGTGTGTATGCACACACACACAGAGAAGACGGTGGGTACCTGGTTGATCCTGCCAGTAGTCATATGCTTGTCTCAAAGATTAAGCCATGCATGTCTAAGTATAAGCTTGTTTATACGGCGAGACTGCGGATGGCTCATTAAATCAGTTATAGTTT
>JAEYXI010000223.1 GCA_023428515.1 Pseudomonadota bacterium
TCCTCAAGGCGTGCGTCGAGGCGCGCCTCAACATCTTCGTGTCGGGCGGCACCGGCTCCGGCAAGACCACGATGCTCAACATCCTCTCGTCGTTCATCCCGACCGATGCGCGGGTGGTGACCATCGAGGACGCCGCGGAGCTCCAGCTCCGCCAGGAGCACGTCATCACGCTCGAGTCGCGCCCGGCCAACATCGAGGGCAAGGGCGAGGTGCGCCAGCGCGAGCTGGTCAAGAACGCGCTGCGCATGCGCCCCGACCGCATCATCGTCGGCGAGGTGCGTGGCGAGGAGGCCTTCGACATGCTGCAGGCGATGAACACCGGCCATGAAGGCTCGATGACCACCATCCACGCCAACACGCCGCGCGACGCGATCAGCCGCCTGGAGCAGATGCTCGGCATGACCGGCATGCCGATGACGGTGCAGTCGATCCGCAGCCAGATATCAAGCGCTCTCGACATCATCGTGCAGCTGACGCGGTTGTCCGACGGCAAGCGCAAGGTGACGAGCGTCGCCGAGGTGACGGGCATGGAAGGCGACGTCATCCAGATGCAGGAGATCTTCAAGTTCGTGCGCACCGGCATGGAGGCGGACGGCGCGATAACAGGCCATTTCGAGGCGACCGGGATCAGGCCGCGCTTCCTAGAGGACATGAGGGCCATGGGGATCGAATTCCCGGGCAAGTATTTCGAGCCCGGAAGGCCGCTGGAATAGCGATGAGCGGCGCGCTGTACGTCGTCTACGCCGGAGCCGCCCTGTTCGGCATCATGATCGCCGAGGCGGTCTACATGCTCTATGCCGGCAAGAAGGATCGCCGCGCGGCGATTAACCGGCGCGTGAAGCTGCAGGAAAAGAAGATCAGCCAGGAGCAGGTGCTGATCCAACTGCGCAAGGAGCGCGGGCTGGACGGCCGGTCGTTCCTGTCGATGGATTCGCTGAAGAAGCTGCGCATCCAGTCGGGCATCACCATGCCGACGACGAAGTTTCTCGCGTATACGTCAGGCGCTGCGCTGGCCATCGTCTTTCTGGCTATATTCTATGGGCTGCCGCTGCTGTTCGCCGCTGCGGTCTTCCCGGTGCTGTGCGCGATCATCCCGGTGCAGGTGCTGAAGTTCTGCCGCAACCGCCGGCACAAGATCTTTGGCGTGCAGCTGCCGGAAGCCCTCGAACTGATCACGCGCAGCCTGAAGGCCGGTCATCCCGTGCCGGTTGCGATCGGCATGGTGGCGCGCGAGATGCCCGACCCGATCGGCACGGAATTCGGCGTCGTGGCCGACGAGGTGACCTACGGTTCCGATCTCGTCTCGGCGCTCCACAATCTCTACGAACGCGTGGGGCAGGAGGACCTGCCGCTCTTCGTGACGGCGGTGTCGATCCAGAGCTCGTCGGGCGGAAATTTGCGCGAAATCCTCGATGGCCTTTCGACGACGATCCGCGATCGAGGCAAGCTGAAGCGCAAGGTGCGGGCGATCTCGACCGAAGGACGCATGTCGGCCTACATCCTGACCGCCGTGCCTTGCCTGCTGGGCTTCGGCATCATGGTGCTGATGCCGCATTTCTACACCAGCGTCTGGGACGAACCGATGACCTGGTACCTGCTCGGCGCGTCCTTCGTCTGGCTGATGCTCGGCAACGCGATGATGTTCAAGATGTCGAATTTCAAGTTCTGACATGGAAGAGCTGATCCTCTTCCTCGCCTCGCTGCGTCCGACCTCGCTGATGCCGGTCGCGCTGCTTCTGCTTGCGGGCGGAGGCCTTGCCGTCGGGTGGTCGACGCTTGCAGTGCGCGGCGAGCAGAACGACGTGAAACGGCGTCTCAAAGTCGAGACGAAGCTGCCGGCGGCAGCCGTCTCCGAGCCGGAGAAGAAGAACAATGTCGGCGTGGTGCGCGAGAGGGCCGCAAAGACCGCGCACGAGTTCTATGCCAAGAGCGATCCGGAGAATGTCGCGCGGCTGCGCCTGAAGCTGATCCAGGCCGGCTACATGGATCCGGGCGCGGTCGGCACATTCTTCCTCATCCGCTTCGGCTGCTTCTTCGTCGGCGCGATCGGCGCGTTCCTGGTCAACAACTGGATGGCGAGCGCGGAGGCGACCACCTTCAGCCGGTGGTCCTTCGTCATCATCGCGGGCGCGCTCGGCTACTTCCTGCCGGGCCTTGCGCTCGGGCAGTTGATCAAGGGCAAGATGCGCGAATATCGCAACGGCTTCCCCGATTTCATGGACCTAATGATCGTCTGCTCGGATGCCGGCATGGCGATGGAGGCCGGCATCGAGCGGGTGTCGAAGGAACTCGCGACGACCTATCCGTCGCTCAGCCAGAACCTGCAGCTCGTGTCGCTGGAATTGAGAGCAGGACGCAGCCTCGACGACGCGCTGAAGTCGCTCGCCGATCGTTTGAGCCTCGACGAGGTGCGCTCCTTCGCGACCCTCCTGCAGCAATCGAAGGAGCTCGGCACCAGCCTGTCGGGCGCGCTGCGCGTCTTCTCCGACGAGATGCGCCACAAGCGCATGTCGCTCGCCGAGGAGAAGGCGCATGCGCTGCCGGCCAAGATGTCGGTGCCGGTGACGGTCTGCATCCTGCCGGTGGTGCTGATGGTGGCGATCATCCCGATCATCGTGAAGATGACGGCTGAGTGAGGCGCGGCCCGGGCCGTGACGGTTAACCGAAACCTGCGCCGTAAGTTAATTTTAAGCGCGCTTGCGCACCGAAGATTAAAGGGCTTTGCGCTAATCTCCCGGCTGTGAGTTTGGCATCGGAATAATCCGAAAAACCGGCAACCACTTTTCGGTTCCGATGCTGGGACAACGACCCGGAAAACCGGGCGTGGCGGGACAGGGACAATGGGCAAGTTTCATTCGGGGATGGCCGCTATCCTGGCGGCCTTGACGGTCGGCGGCTGCACTACGCAAGGCGTCGACAAGACGGCAACGACGTCGATCGCGCCAGTGACGGCCGACATCAGCGCGGCAGACCTCACGGCCGGCAAGTCGCAATTCCGCGAGGCCAATTACGGGCTCGCCGAGAAGCACTTCCGCAAGGCGGTGGAGCTGCGCGCCGACAATTCGGAGGCGTGGATGGGGCTCGCCGCCTCCTACGACCAACTCGGCCGCTTCGACTTCGCCGACCGTGCCTACGACCAGCTGTTGAAGGTCGCCGGGCGCCGGCCGGAAGTCCTGAACAATATGGGCTATTCGCAGCTCTTGCGCGGCAACAAGAAGAAAGCGCGCCAGCTGCTGAACGAAGCAAGGACCGGCATGGCCGACCCGGCGGTGGTCGAGGCGAACCTGGCGCTGCTCAACAAGGTCTGAGAAGATCGGCGATACCCGCTTAACGGGCTATTTCTCGTCGGGCGCGTTGGCCGGCGCGGTGTAGCGC
>JAEYXI010000369.1 GCA_023428515.1 Pseudomonadota bacterium
GCTTTGGACTCTCGTGCTTGCTCATGATCTGGCGCCTCTGTCTCCGGGCCTGGCGAATCGTTGAAACCGGGCGATGACTTTCCCATCATATAGTGGCAAATCACGGCTGGATCGAACGCTTTTCGACAGCCTCCAATGGAGACCGTCATGAACATCCTTCGCACAGCCATGCTTCTGGCTTTCATGACCGCCCTGTTCATGGCGGTCGGCTACCTTATCGGTGGCAGCGGCGGCATGATGATCGCATTCCTGATCGCCGCCGGCATGAACTTCTTCAGCTACTGGAACGCCGACAAGATGGTGCTGAAGATGCACCACGCCGTCGAGGTCGACGAGCGCAACGCGCCTGAATATTACGGCATCGTGCGCGATCTCTCGGCGCGCGCCGGCCTGCCGATGCCGAAGACCTACCTGATCCAGAACCCGCAGCCCAACGCCTTCGCGACGGGGCGCAACCCCCAGAATGCCGCGGTGGCGGCAACGACCGGGCTGCTGGAGCGCCTCTCCTACGAGGAAGTGGCGGGCGTCATGGCGCATGAGCTCGCCCATGTGCAGAACCGCGACACGCTGACCATGACGATCACCGCGACGCTCGCCGGCGCGATCTCCATGCTCGGCAACTTCGCCTTCTTCTTCGGTGGAAACCGCAACAACAACAACAACGGCCTCGGCATGATCGGCGTACTGGTGGCGATGATCGTAGCGCCGCTCGCCGCGGCGATGGTGCAGATGGCGATCAGCCGTACGCGCGAATATTCGGCGGACCGGCGCGGCGCCGAGATCTGCGGCCAGCCGCTGTGGCTCGCCTCGGCGCTGAACAAGATCGCCAAAAGCGCCGAGCGCATCCACAATCCCGACGCCGAGCGCAATCCGGCGACGGCGCATATGTTCATCATCAACCCGCTGTCCGGCGAGCGCATGGACAATCTGTTCTCGACCCACCCCAACACGGAGAACCGCATTCGCGCGCTGCAGGCCATGGCCGATGAGGGGTTCGAGCCCGCGGCCCATGAGGCGCAGCCTTATGACGATCCTGCCGACGAGAGCGGTCCGTGGTCGCAGGGACGGCAGGCCGAAACGCCGGCCGAGCCGGAGCCGCCCAAGCCGAACCCATGGGGCCGCAACCCGACCGGGCCGCGAGGACGCCGCTCGTGAGCCGCCCGGCGGGGCGAAGCGCTCAGCAAAAAAGAACCGGAGATTCTCCAGAGGCCGGGAGCCGAAACGTCCCCGGCCTTGCAGCACGCAAGACGGCGGCGAAATTGCTAGCCGTGGTGATCGACGCGAGGACGCCGCTCGACGGTCTCACAGACAACGACAATGGACATCCGCACTATCTGTCGCTCGACCCGCGCGACCGCAGCCTGGTGCGCGCCATCCTGACGACGGCGCTGCGCTATCGCGTCACCATCGGCACGCTGATTTCACGCAGGCTAGAGCGGCCGCTGCCGCCCAACGCCACGGCGCTGTCGCATATCCTGCATGTGGCAGCCGCGCAGATCCTTTTTCTTGACGTTCCGGATAGCGCCGCGGTCGACCTTGCGGTGACGCATGCGAAGTCCGATCCGCGCACGGCCCGCTTCGCCGCGCTCGTCAACGGCGTGCTTCGCTCGCTCGCGCGGGGAAAGGACGCCGAACTTCAGCCGGCGCTTGCCACCACGCTGGACGCGCCGGCCTGGTTCGCCGAGCGGCTGACCGCCGCCTATGGCAGGGAGAAGGCGACAGCCATCCTTGCCGCGCACCGGGTGGAGGCGCCTGTCGATTTTTCGGTGAAAGGTGATCCCGAATTGTGGGCGGAGCGCTTCGGCGGCATCGTGCTGCCGACCGGCGGCGTACGCGTGGAAAGACTGGTGGCGAACGTCACCGATCTCGAGGGCTTCTCGGAGGGTGAATGGTGGGTTCAGGATGCTGCAGCCGCCCTACCCGCGCGCCTGCTTGGCGAGATCGCCGGCACGCGTGTCGCCGACCTCTGCGCCGCTCCCGGCGGGAAGACGGCGCAGCTGGCGTTGGCCGGCGCCGACGTCACCGCCCTCGACGCATCGAAGAACCGGCTGGCACGGCTGGCACGCAATTTGGAGCGGCTGCGGCTCAAAGCGGACGTGGAGCAGGCAGACATCCTGACCTACGAACCCGGCGAACTGTTTGACGCGATCCTGCTTGATGCGCCCTGCTCGTCGACCGGTACCGTTCGCCGTCACCCCGACGTCCCCTGGACGAAATCGCCGGGAGACATCGAGAAGCTCGCTTCGCTTCAGGCGAAAATGCTCGCGGCGGCGGTGAAACTGGTCAAACCGGGCGGCAAGGTCGTCTTCTCCAACTGCTCGCTCGACCCGGCCGAGGGCGAGGAGCTTTATCGCGCTTTCCTGGCCGAAACGCCTGATGTCGAGCATGAGCCGGCCCGGCCCGGCGAGATCGCCGGAGCGGACGCATTCCTGACTGAGGAAGGCACGCTGAGGACCACCCCGGCCGACATGCGGCTGGAAACACCGGCTATTTCCGGCCTGGACGGCTTCTTTGCCGCCAGATTCCGGCGTCTCGGTTGAGTAGCCAGCCGGGGATTTGCGCGAAAAGCGCGCAGTGCCTTCACGGAAAATTCACTCTCGTGTAAACTGCTGAATCGACTGGGCATTCGCGGGCGCCTGGGACCCGGGGGCGACCGGGGACCGGCGCGACGAGCGGGAGAGGGATTTCATTGGCGACTGCGACGGGCAGCACGACGCGTCTGTGGACGCTCGTCGCGAAGGAGGTGTGGCGCAAGACGCGCCAGCGCCTGCGCGCCGGCCCAGTCTACCGCTGGCGCTATTCCGGCCGCACGCCGGAGCGCGTGCTGATCGCACCGCCCGACCTGCGTCTCGCCGATCCGCAGATCGCGCTTGAAATCTATTACGGGCGCTTTCCGCTGTCGGGCCACCTGGTCGAAACCGGCGGGCATTCGCCCTTCCAGATCGAGGTGCCGAATCGCGGCTGGCTGAAGACGCTGCACGGTTTCCGCTGGCTGCGGCATATGCGCGCCGCAGGCACGGAACTCGCCGCCGCCAATGCCCGTGCGCTGGTGTCCGACTGGATCGCCACCCATGGCGGCAGCATCTCGGGCGTCGCCTGGGAGCCGTCGACGACGGCAAAGCGCATCATTGCCTGGCTGCAGCATTCCTCGGTGGTGCTGCAAGGCGCGGAGTTCCCCTTCTATCGCGCCTATCTGCGGTCGCTTGCAGTGCAGATCCGCTACCTGCGCTCGGTGGTGAAGGAGATGCCCGACGGCAAGGACAGGCTGCGCGCCAGGATCGCGCTTGCCTTTGCCGCACTGTCGCTGCCGGCGCCGGCCTCCGCGCTGCGCGGGGCGACGCGCCATCTCGCGGAAGAACTCGACCGGCAGATCCTGCCCGACGGCGGGCACATATCGCGCAATCCGCTGACCGTGATGGAGCTGCTCGCCGATCTGCTGCCGCTTCGCCACACCTACACCAACCAGGCGGAGACGCCTCCTGCGGCGCTGATCAACGCCGTCGACCGCATGCTGCCGGCGCTGCGCTTCTTCCGCCACGAGGACGGCGCGCTCGCCCGCTTCAACGGCATGGGCGCGACGATCCACGACCGCATCGCCGCCATCCTGCGCCATGACGACACCGAGGGCGCGCCGCTGCTGCACGCGCCGCATTCGGGCTATGAGCGTCTGTCGATGGGCGGCACGACCGTCATCGCCGACACCGGCCCGCCACCGCCGATCGACGTCTCCAACACGGCGCATGCCGGCTGCCTGTCCTTCGAGATGTCGTCGGGACGGCAGCATTTCATCATAAATTGCGGCGTAGACACCTATGGCGCGGCGGAATTCCGGCCGCTGGCGCGCGCCACCGCCGCGCATTCGACGGCGACCCTCAACGACACATCCTCTGCGCGCTTCAACCATTCGCTGCGCATCAACGATATGGAGAGCCCGCCGCTGATCGGCGGGCCGCAGAACGTACCCAGCCGGCGCACCGACCAGCCGGGCATGCAGGGCTTCATCGCCAGCCATGACGGCTACGTGGCGCGCTTCTCGATCTATCACGAGCGCGAGCTGTCGCTGTCCTCCGAAGGCAATGTGCTCTCCGGCGTCGACCGCTTCCTGCGCGGCGGTGGCGCGGTGGCCCGCAACAACGGCCGCGACTTCGTGACGATCCGCTTTCACCTGCATCCGGAAGTCGAGCTTTTCGAGGACGAGGAGGGACGGCTGGTGCTGAGTGCTGCGAATGCCGACCGCTGGGTGATGTCCTGCGAAGAGGTGGCGCCGACGATCGAGGAATCGATCTATTTCGCCGGCCTGGGCGGCCCGCGGCGCAGCCGCCAGCTCGTGCTTTCCTTCAAGGCTTCCGACGTGCAGCAGGTGCACTGGCAGTTCACCCGCACGCATGTGGTGGAGTACGTGCAGAAGCAGTGACGGCAGCCACACCATCGCTTGATTTCCTGTCAGCGAGCCGGTAGCGCACCTTTCTGGTTACAACGAACCATTTCGGTTACAGCCTGAAAGGCCCCTAGATGGCGGTTGCCTCGAAGAAGATTCCCGCACCCGACCTCGTTCCGGTTCGTCGTGCGCTGCTGTCCGTGTCGGATAAGACGGGGCTGATCGAATTCGCGGCAGCGCTGTCGAAAGCGGGTGTGGAGCTCGTCTCGACCGGCGGTACGGCGAAGTCGATCCAGCAGGCCGGGATTGCCGTGCGCGACGTGTCGGAACTGACGGGATTTCCGGAGATCATGGACGGGCGCGTGAAGACGCTGCATCCTTCCGTCCACGGCGCGCTGCTCGGCGTGCGCGACGACCCCGAGCATGCCGCGGCGATGAAGACGCATGGCATCGAGCCGATCGACCTCGTTGTGGTCAATCTCTATCCCTTCGAGGAAGTCAGGCAATCGGGCGCCGACTATGCCTCCATCGTCGAGAACATCGATATCGGTGGGCCGGCCATGGTGCGCGCGTCGGCGAAGAACCATGCCTATGTCGCGATCGTGACGGATCCCGAGGACTACGCCTCCGTGCTCAACGCGCTGGAGATGAATTTCGGCAGCCTATCGTTCGAATTCCGACAGAAACTCGCCGCCAAGGCGTTTTCCCGCACCGCCGCCTATGACGCGGCGATCTCGGGCTGGTTCGCCGACGCGCTTCATGTCGAGCATCCGACCTGGCGCGCCTTCGGCGGCAGGCTGGACAGCGTGATGCGCTATGGCGAGAACCCGCACCAGCAGGCAGGCTTCTACGTCACCGGCGAGAAGCGGCCGGGCGTGGCGACGGCTCGGCAGTTGCAGGGCAAGCAGCTTTCCTACAACAACATCAACGACACCGACGCAGCCTTCGAACTCGCCGGCGAATTCGACCCGAAGCGCACGGCGGCGGTGGCGATCATCAAGCACGCCAACCCCTGCGGCGTAGCGGAGGGCGCGAGCCTGAAGGACGCCTATCTCAAGGCGCTCGCCTGCGACCCGGTCTCGGCCTTCGGCGGCATCGTCGCGCTGAACCGGCTGCTCGACGCGGAAGCCGCCGAGGAGATCGTCAAGACCTTCACCGAAGTGATCATCGCGCCGGAGGCCAGCGACGAAGCGAGAGGCATCGTCGCGGCGAAGAAGAATTTGCGCCTGCTGGTGACGGGCGGGCTGCCCGATCCGCGCGCGGCGGGAACCAGCGTCAAGTCGGTGGCGGGCGGGCTGCTGGTGCAGGGCCGCGATAATGCGGTGGTCGACGACCTCGAACTGAAGGTGGTGACCAAGCGCGCGCCGACTGAGAAGGAAATGGCGGACTTGAAATTCGCCTTCCGCGTTGCCAAGCACGTGAAGTCAAACGCCATCGTCTATGCGAAGGACGGTGCGACGGTCGGCATCGGCGCCGGCCAGATGAGCCGGGTGGATTCCTCGCGCATTGCAGCGAGGAAAGCGCTCGATGCGGCCGAGGCGGCAGGCTGGACCGAGCCGCTGACCAAGGGCTCAGTGGTGGCGTCGGACGCTTTCTTCCCCTTCGCCGACGGGCTGCTGTCGGCGGTGGAGGCAGGTGCGACGGCTGTGATCCAGCCGGGCGGCTCGATGCGCGACGACGAGGTGATCGCGGCCGCCGACGAGCACGGCATCGCCATGGTGTTCACCGGCACCAGGCATTTCAGGCACTGACCGGCATTTCCTTCTCCCCGTTCCACGGGGAGAAGGTGTCACGAAGTGACGGATGAGGGGCGGCGCGAACTTTTGAAAGCTGGTGCTGCCCCTCACCTATCGGCTTCGCCGACATCCTCTCCCCGCAAGCGGGGAGAGGAAAGACGAGGTTTATCCGCCGGATAAGGCGTCGGCCACAGCACTGCCATGCCGCCGATCAGGAATACGAGGATCATCGCCATGCCGAGGCGCGGCGAGTCCGTCAGCGCGGTGACGGTGGCGACCATGAAGGGCGCAAGAAAACTCGTGGCGCGGCCGGCGAGCGCATAGATGCCGAAGTAGCGCCCGGCCTCGGCGGCGGTGACGCTGCGCGCCAGATAGGAGCGCGACGATGCCTGCACCGGCCCGAAGGCGAGACCGATGAGCAGGCCGTAGAGAATGTAAGCCTTCTCCGCCGGCGTGCCGAACAGGCCGCCGGTGTCCGCACCGGGAAGTTGCCATGCGCCGAACAAGGTGAAACCCGGTCCCGTGGAGACGACACCAAGCGTCGCGACGATAAGCATGATGAGCGACGTCATGACGACATGCTTCGAGCCGAGCGCCGTGTCGAGACGGCTGGCGACCAGGCAGCCGACGATGGCGACGATGTTGAGGATGATGCCGAAGATGCCGATCTCAGTGATCGACCAACCGAACATGGCGGCGGCGAAGACACCGCCGAGCGCCAGCAGAGCCGCCACGCCGTCCTGATAGATCATGCGCGCGATGAGGAAGGTGAGGATGCCGCTGCGCCTGCGCACCTCGCCGATGGTGGAGGCGAGTTCGGCAAGCCCCTCCCGTACGGCCGCCTTGATCGGCATGCCTTTCTGGCCATCGGGCGTGAAGAAGAACATCGGCAGGATGAAGATGAAGTACCAGACGGCGGACAGCGGCCCGGTGGCGCGCGCATCCTCGCCGAGTTTTGCGTCGAGGCCGAAGATCGGATCGACGCCGATGATGGTTTTTCCGGTCTCCGGCGAGCCGGCCATGAAGGCGACGACGAAGATCAAGACGATCATGCCGCCGAGATAGCCGAGCCCCCAGGCGATGTTGGAGATCCTACCGATGTCGGCCTTGGAGACGAGGCGCGGCATCATGGAATCGTTGAAGACGGTCGAGAATTCCGCCGCGACCGACGCCAGCGAGAAGAAGAAAACCACCCAGAACAGGCTGGAACCCGGCGCGGCGAACCACAGCATGCAGAGGCAAAAGATCTTGATCGCCGCGAAGACGCCGATCCACGGCTTGCGCGGGCCGGTCTGGTCGGCGATCGAGCCGAGCACCGGCGAGAGGATGGCGATGGCGAAGCCGGCAGCCGCGATGCCGTAGCCCCATGCGGCCTGGCCGGCGGCCGGGTCGCTCGCCATGCGCGAGACGAAATAGGGTCCGAAGATGAAGGTGGTGACGACAGTGAAGAAGGGCTGCGCCGCCCAGTCGAACAGCATCCAGCCCCAGATGCCGCGCCGCGAGGCGTGCTGCACAGTCGTATCGGTCATCGTCCCTCCTGCCGCCCGCCAGCGACCCGCGGCATGTCTGCATGTTTTTCGAGATGGCGCAAATACATGCGCGCAGCGATCGCCGGAGCGCGACCGAAACCGCTTCGAATTCGGGCGGGACCTTCATCGGAACCGCCGCGTGGCGGTCGGGGCCGCCCCGGCAAAGTACCGCCGAGGCGGGAAGCGCTCAGTGCCTCCGCACAGGCAAGCTGCCCTTGCCGTTCATCAGCCTCGCGGCTCGGCCAGATCGCTCATCAGGCCGGACGCGACGGTCAGCCGCGAAACGCTGATGTCGCCGCCTTCGGTGAGCGCCACCAGCCGCTCGCGCGTCTTGGCGATGCGCTCGCCGCCGGCTTCGAGCCAGGCGGCGACCGGGTCGGCCTTCTTGCCGAAGCCGGTGAGTGCCGCCACCGCCATGCCGCGGCGCGCCGCACCGATCGTGTCGACGGCGCGCGACAGCGCCATGCCCTCATAGTAGTCGGAGGTAGAGATGGTGCCCGCGGCATCCTCGATGCGGCTGATGCGGAAAGCATCGGCGATGGCGAAGAAGGCCTTGGCCGCGGCTAGCAGATCGGATTTCGCGGTCTCCGCGACCAGCGCGATGTCGGGGATGAGCGCGGAGGCATCAAGCAGGGCCAGCCTGTCGGCGAGCGCCTCCGGCGTCCCGGCTTCGACGAGCGTCATACGGCGCGCGGCAACGCGTTCCCTCGTGAATTCCGGCAGCAGCGAATCGAGCTTCGGCTCGAGTTGCTTGCGGGCTTGCCTGAGCGCCGCGATCTGCACGCCGAGTGCGGCGGTGCCGTCGCCGTTCTTCAGATCCCAGGCACTGGCCACCAGCACCAGCCGTCCAACCGCAGCGTAAAGATCGAGCTGGACCTGGCCGTCTATCTTGTTGTCCAGCGCATCGATCTCGCCATAGAGCGCCGGCAGCGCAAAACCATCGCGCACAACGGCGAAGGCACGGACCACTTCGCGCGCGCCGCTGCCGGTCGCATCCATCAGTCGCGTCACGAAGGACGGCCCGCCGCGGTTGATGAGATCGTTGGCGACGACCCGCGCGATGATCTCGCGCCGCAGCCGGTGCGACGCGATGTCGGCGCCGAACTTCTTCTCCATGCGGTCGGGGAAATAGGCGGAGAGATCGCGCTCGAAATGCGGATCGTCGGGCACGTCGCTGGCAACGATATCGGAGAAAAGCACGATCTTGCCATAGGCGAGCAGCACGCCGAGCTCGGCGCGCGTCAGCGGCTCGCCGCGTGCCTCGCGTTCGGCGAATGCGGCAGCGGACGGCAAGGTCTCGACCGCCCGGTCGAGCAGGCCGCGCACTTCGAGCGCGGCGATGAAGCGGGCCTGATGCGCTAGATCGGCGAGGCCGCGCTTACGCTGCAGCGAAAGCGCCAGCGTCTGCTGATAGTTATTCGCCAGCACCAGTGCTGCGACCTCGTCGGTCATGTCC
>JAEYXI010000412.1 GCA_023428515.1 Pseudomonadota bacterium
CTTTTGGATTGTAAAAGAACATTCGGGCGAACCCCATGTCGCCGCCGGAGAAGCGGCGGAACGGCCCGAAGGAAGCAGAGAACCAGCCGGCTCCATTTCCCCAGACGGTACGGTCGGCCATGCGACCGGAGAAATCCGGCGGAGCCATCTTTCCCGGACCGACCGACGTCGGGGCCGGCGCGCTCGGGGAGGTCAGTCTGACCTTCGTGGCGATCGTTGCGCGAGAAACTCTCCCGGTTCCGACCCAGTAGTCGACATTCTTGTCCTGTACAAAATCGGCCTCGATAGCGCCTTCGCGCTGGCCGTTCTGCAACCAGGTCGACCAGTCCTGCCGCAAGGCCTGGGATTCTGACGGACCGATTGCCGTCAACGCTATCGATCGGATGACGCTCGATTTTCCTGCTCCGTTATCCCCGAGAACTACATGCCATCCAGCGCGGTCCGCCTCGCCGAATGTCATCTCAAAGTCGCTTATCGCCCGAATGTTTCGAATTGACAGACGCGAAATGTGCATTTGGGTCTCCGATCAACAGGAGTTCGACATATGTACTAGCGATATCAAAGACAAAGGGCGAGCACTTCCCTGCGAGAGGCCGCGACCAACGACAGAACAGCAAGGCACGCGTGCCGGATTTTAACAAACCTCTCAACGCCCCATCAACCATCCCCTCTCATCCGGCTTTAACCGCGAATGGGTAGTCTGCCGGAACATACGGGCGGACAGGGACAGGACGGGATGTACGCACACGAGAACTCCCGCGGAGAAGCGGTTCCGCAGGAGCGCCGCGACGCCGCGCAGAGCGACAGCCGCATCCTGGGCCATGTCGTCCAGTGCGACGGCGCACGGGCGACGATCGCGGCCTTCGCCGACGAGGAAGACGGCACCGTCACCGGCCAGTGGACGGTCGGCCGCATGATTTCGATCAATCTCGGCGGCACGCGCACGGTTGGTCTCGTCTACGGCATCGGGAAGGCCGACCTGACCTGGAACCAGGATGCGCGCAACGCCATCGAGGTGAGCGTCGAGTTGGTCGGCGAGGTGCGCGACCGCGAAGCGCCGCAGCCGCCGGTGTTCGACCGCGGCATAACCGTCTATCCGCACATCGGCGCCATCGCCCATCGCATCCGCTCCCGCGACCTGCAGGCGGTCTACGATCTGGCGGACCGGCATGCCCTCACCATCGGCCAGCTGTCGCAGGACGAATCCATCGAGGCGCGCATCGCCATCGACGACACGCTGGCGCGCCACTTCGCCATCGTCGGCACCACCGGCGTCGGCAAGTCGACCGCCGTATCGCTTCTGATGCGCAAGGCGATCGAGGCCCGGCCGGATCTTCGCGTCCTGATCCTCGACCCGCACAATGAATTCGCGGCGTCGCTGCCGGAATACAGCGTGCGCGTCGACGCAAGCAGCCTCGACCTGCCCTTCTGGATGTTCCGGCTGGAAGAACTGACCGAAGTGCTCTTCCGCGGCCGCGAATCCGTGCCGGAAGAGGTCGACGTGCTGCGCGACCTCATCCCGATGGCGAAGAACCTCTACCGCAACCCGGCAGGCGGCGCCTTCCTGCGCCGCGGCGTCGACGCGCTGACCGCCGACACGCCGGTGCCCTACCGCGTGGCCGACCTGATCAAGCAGATCGACGAGCGCATGGGACTGCTGGAAAGCAAGAACGATCGTCCGACCTTGAAGTCGCTGAGGACCCGCATCGAATCCGCCGTCGCCGACCCGCGCTACAAGTTCATGTTCAATTCGCGGCTGATCGAGGACACGATCCACGAGACGATCGGCAACATCTTCCGCGTGCCGCATGAAGGCCGCCCCGTCACCTGCTTCGAGATGGCGGGCATGCCCTCGGAAGTCGTCAACTCGGTCTGCTCGGTGCTCGCGCGCCTCGCCTTCGACCTGGCGCTCTGGAGCGAAGGCAAGCTGCGCCTGCTGGTGCTCTGCGAAGAGGCGCACCGCTATATGCCGGCAGACCACAGGCTGGGCTTCGCGCCGACCAGGCACGCGCTGTCACGCATCGCCAAGGAGGGCCGCAAATATGGCTGCTATCTCGGCGTCGTGACGCAGCGTCCCGGCGAACTCGACCCGACCATCCTGTCGCAATGCTCGACCTTCTTCGCCATGCGGCTCGCCAACGAGCACGACCAGTCGATCATCCGCTCGGCGATCGCCGATTCCTCGGCGTCGAGCCTCGCCTTTCTGTCCTCCATGGGCCAGCGCGAGGCGATCGCCTTCGGCGAAGGCGTCGCCACCACCATGCGCCTGAAGTTCGAGCGGCTGGATGCCAAGCTCATCCCCGGCGCGCAGAAGAAGCACGAGGAAGAGGCCGCGGCCAGCGACGGCAGCAGCGTCGATCTCGTCAACATCGTCGAGCGTCTCAGGAACGTCCCGAAGGTGCAGTCCAACCTCGCCTTCGCCGAACCCGTCAGCGCCCAGCTGCAGCCAGGCGATCCCGGTTACCGCAAACCCGAGCCGGCGCCGCCGCGGCCTGTGGCCGAACAGGACGACATCGATTTCGGCTATGGATTGAAGCCCGGCCGCTTCGGCTCGCGGAGCTAGGCCGTGAACCCATAAATTCGAAATGACCAGCATTGGTGGAAACGGACGGTCCGCTTCTGAGCAATCGCTCAGCAAAGCAGACCTGCGCAGATGGGTTCTAGTTAGACGGGTCTCACCTCAGCAAGCCGCTTGATAGAGAAATCGTCATTCCAGCAAATGGCAGCCTCCCAAGCGGCCGAGGCCTGATAGCAATATCCCATGTGTGTGCGTTAAGATCTGCAGCATTATGGGGCAGTTCCAGATCAAGATCGGCAACGTCGACATGCGACTCGTCCCAATCAATCAGCGCGACCCGGTCTTCCGTTATGAGAATATTACGTGCGTTAGCGTCACCGTGGACAACGCAGGTCGGGCGGCCGACAAGCCGTGCCCAAGCGGCTCGGCATCGCACTACGCCCTCCGGCGGCATCGCGGTGAGGTCGATTCGTGTCCCTCGTTCAGCCTGCAGTAGATCGGTCGAGGATCGCCAACCCGGACGCTGCGACCAATCCTGGGTCAGCCGGTGCAGCTCACGCAGTGTGTCCGCTATCCGCCGCCAGTCGCCCTCCGTCTTGGGCGGCATGCCTTCCAGGTATTCCATCACGACTAGACCATCCACGAACAACCGCCCATCCATCGTCGGGATTGGCAGCGGTACTGTCATGCCATTTTGATCCAGGTGTTGAAGAAGCCCGGTCTCCCAAGCCAGATCAGCGTCGCTCCGCGTGCCAAGGCGGGCCACTGCAAGTCGTCCGCCGATCCGCACGCTCCAGACATCGTTGGCCACGCCGCCGGCAAGCCGTTCCAGGCGGCCAACGTCTGGCCCCCAGTGTTCGAGAGCTTCCCATCCCATTTCACATAGCTTTCTAGACTTCAGGTTAGTTGAGCAAGGATATCGTCGACGACGCTTGCACTACAAGGTCGTAACCGGAAGCGAGCCTACCTGAGAACGACTGATTCCAGAGTTGTTGGCACTGGCTGGGAACGACCGAAATGAGGTCGGAAGCCGAATGGCGGCTTTCATGTCGTGGCGAAATCTGATTCAGGCATCGCGACCCGATACGACAAGCTGGCCGAGAACTACCTCGCCGCTCTCAAACTCGTCGCAATCCGCATCTGGCTACGCGGTAATGAGTCTACGTCTTAGCCGGATTCAGGCGCAGACGCGGTTCCGTCCCGTCTTCTTCGCCTGATAAAGCTGCTGATCGGCGCGGCGGAACAGCGTCTCGGCGCTCTCCTTGCGGTCCCATATGGCAAGCCCGACGCTCGCCGTGACCTTGAGCCGGACGTTTCCCGATACGATCACCATGCCGGCGACAGCCTTGCGGATGCGCTCGGCGAAACGCACCAGCGTGTCGGTGTCCATGTTGGGGGCGACGACGGCGAACTCCTCGCCGCCGAGCCTCGCCACCACGTCATGATAGCGGGTCATGTCCTTCAGGCAGCCGGCAACGGCCCTGAGCACCTCGTCGCCGATATCATGGCCATGAGTGTCGTTGATCTGCTTGAAATGATCGAGGTCGACGATCATCAGCCCGACCGGCTTCTCGATGCGACGGAACTCGCCGAGATATTCCTTCAGCGCATCGTCGAAATAGCGCCGGTTCTGCATGCCCGTCAGGGCATCGGTAAGCGCGGCATATTCGAGCTTGAGCGAGCGCTCCGACAATGTCTCGGTCATCGCGCGAAGCTTGTTCTCCTCCCGGACCTGCCGGCGGATGAGCGGGAAGATGAAGAAGAGGCCGAAGAAAAGACCCATCGCCAGCAGAAGGCCGGTCGCAAAGAGCAGCTTCGACAGATAGGCGATGTCCTCGTAACGCTCCGGTTGCGCCAGGCCGTTGGCGACCGAAAACAGCACGTCATAGGCGTGGAAGATCATCACGCCGGCCGCAAGGATGACCGCGATGAAGATGAAGAACGCGGCTTCAGACTTGTGGAGGCGCATATTCTCCCCGCCGACAGCACCGCCCCTGCTTATGCCACCGGCAGCCTTACGGAGCGTTAATCGGCCGGCTTCGGCGCTTTTACCGTGGTGGTCAGGCCGGACGGCTTTTCGTGTCCAGGACTTGCGCGGCATCCGGCTGCCGCAGCCGCTGCCAGTGCGGCCCGAGCTGGTGGCGGAACCATGTCGACTGGCGCTTGGCGTATTGCCTTGTCGCGATCTTGGCGCGTTCGATCGCCTCGCCCATGGATATCTCGCCGGCAATTGCTGCCTCAAGCTCACGCACGCCGATCGCCTTCATCGCCGGAAGTTGCGGGGCGAGGTCGAGCGCTGCAAGCGCCTTCACCTCCTCCAACGCGCCGGCCTCGATCATGCCGTCGAAGCGCCGATCGATGCGCGCGACGAGCTCGGGGCGGTCGGGCTCGATGACGATGAAGCGGGTGCTGTCGCTGTCGATCAGCGGCTGGCCGCGCTCCGCCTGCCAGTCGAGGATCGAGCGGCCCGACGCCTCCAGCACCTCCAGCGCCCGCAGGATTCGCTGGCTGTCGCCCGGCCGCAGTGTCCCGGCGACCCGTGGGTCCCTCTCGGCAAGCACGCGGTGCAGCGCCTCGGCACCGTTGTCGGCAAGTTCTTGGCGCAACCGCTCGCGGATCGGTTTCGGTATGTCCGGCATCTCGGAGATGCCTTCCTCCAAAGCACGGAAATAAAGCCCTGTCCCTCCGACGAAGATCGGCCGCGCATCCGACAGCCTGCCGCTGCCGGCAAGCGAAAACACATCGCGCAGCCAGGCGCCGGTCGAATAGGCGATGCCGGGATCGACATGCCCGTAGAGCAGATGCGGCACGCGCCGCATCTCTTCGGCGCTCGGGCGCGCGGTCAGCACATTGAGCATCGAATAGACCTGCATGGAATCGGTGTTGACGACGACACCGCCAAGCCTCTGCGCGAGATCGAGCGCCAGCCGCGACTTGCCGCTTGCGGTCGGCCCCGCTATCAGGATCGCGTTCCTGATGCGCCCCTCCCCGCCGGATTTGCCGATGCCGCTCGTCGCCACGCTGATTTCCCATCCTGCCGCGCGCCTTTTGACGCCGACGCTTGCGACTAAGGCCTCGGAGGCGGTCGACGCAAGCACGATCTCCTGGCTCGGCGAGGATGTCGCCTGCGATCTCGCACTGCCGGAAGGTATGGAACGGAAAGCGGCGGGCATGAAACTGCGCGAGACGCTGGCGGGCGAGCCGGTCGACATCGTGGTGCACACGGCGGAAAACCGGCGCAAGAAGATCCTGCTGGCCGACATGGATTCGACCATGATCGACCAGGAATGCATCGACGAACTCGCCGACATGGTTGGCGTGAAGGAGCACGTCGCCGCCATCACCGCCCGTTCGATGAACGGCGAGATCGCCTTCGAACCGGCGCTGCGGGAGCGCGTCGCGCTGCTGAAGGGACTGGAACTCACGGTCGTCGACCAGCTCATCCGCGACCGCCTGACCCTCGCCTCCGGCGGGCAGGCGCTGGTGCGGACAATGCGCAAGAACGGCGCCTGGACGGCGCTGGTTTCCGGCGGGTTCGATGTGTTCACGTCCAAGATCGCCGCGATGATCGGCTTCGACGAGAACCGCGCCAACCGCCTGATCGTGGCGGGAGGCCGACTGACCGGCGAGGTCGGCGAGCCGATCTTCGGGCGTGCGTAGAAGGCCGAGGCGCTGTCCGACATCGCTCTCAGCCACGACGCCGCTTCCGACGATGTCCTCGCCGTCGGCGACGGCGCCAACGATCTCGACATGATCCGACTGGCCGGAATGGGCGTCGCGCTCCACGCCAAGCCAGCCGTCGCGGCCGAGGCAAAAATCCGCATCGACCACGGCGACCTCACCGCGCTCCTCTATCTGCAGGGCTATCGCGAGGACGAATTCGCCAGATGACGCCGATCCGGACCGAGCGGCTTATCCTGCGCAACTGGGAGGAGCGCGACCGCGACCTCTTCCACCGCATCAATTCAGACGACCGCGTGATGGAGTTCTTCCCGTTCCGTCGAAGTCGCATGGAAGCTGACGCAAAGATGGACGAGTGGCGCAGCTGGATCGAAGAGGACGGCTACGGCTTTGCCGCCGTCGAGATTGCGGCAAATGGCGAGTGCGTCGGCTTTGTCGGCCTGTTCGATACGGAAGATGTGCCCGGCCTGCCCGATGGGACGGTCGAGATCGGCTGGCGTCTCGCTCCGGAGTATTGGGGCCGGGGTTATGTGACCGAGGCCGCCGAGGCATGGCTCGCCTTCGGCTTCGAGACGCTGGAGAAAAGCGAAATCGTTTCCTTTGCCGTTCCGGGCAATCGCCGCTCCATCGCCGTCATGCGACGCCTGGGCATGACAGCCGATCCAGCGAACGACTTCGATCACCCGCACGTCCCGGACAGCCATCCGCACCTGAAGCGGCATGCGCTCTACCGCCTCCAGCGCGAGGACTGGCTGGCCGGCAAACGAAAGGCCAGCGACAAAGCGCCGGCCTGACAATTCAACAGCTTGGCTGGATTTGAAGACTCAGCGCCTGAACGTCGACGCCTAGTCCATCCGGACCGTCACGAACCGCAGCTCGCCCGTCTTCGACGCAAGCATCAGCAGCGCGTTCTTGCGCCCCTGCTCCTTCAGCGTGGCGACACGGTCGAGCACGTCCTTCGGCGTTCCGACCGATTCCTGCGCGATCTCCGTGATCACATCGCCGGCCACGATGCCGCGCTCGGCGGCGGGGGAATCGGCCGTCACTTCGGTGACGACCACGCCTGAGACGTCGGCGCCTATGCCGAACTTGCTGCGCGTCTCGTCGGTCAGTTCGCCGACCGTCATGCCGAGGATCGCGGCCGTGGCGACGGGACCACCCTCTTCCGCGGAAGGCGCAGCTTCCGCTTCCGCGAGCTTCTCGCCTTCCTCGAGGCGCCCGAGCGTGACCTTGACGGTTTTCTCCTCGCCCTTGCGCAGGATCACCACGTCGACCGCCTTGCCGACCGGGCTCTCCGCCACCGCCAGCGGCAGCTCGCGGCTCTCGTTTATTTCCTTGCCGTCGAACTTGACGATGACGTCGCCGACCTCGATCAGGCCGTTGTCGACGGGGCCGCCCTTGATGATGCCGGAGACCAGGGCGCCCTTGGCGATCTTGATGCCCAGGCTTTCGGCGATCTCGTCGGTCACCGGCTGGATGCGCACGCCGAGCCAGCCGCGGCGGGTCTCGCCGAACTCGCGCAGCTGCGAGACGACGCCGACGGCCATCTCGGCCGGAATCGAGAAGCCGATGCCGATCGAGCCGCCCGAGGGCGAGATGATCGCCGTGTTGATGCCCACGACCTCGCCATACATATTGAACAGCGGGCCGCCTGAATTGCCGCGGTTGATCGCCGCGTCCGTCTGGATGAAATCGTCATAGGGGCCGGCATCGATGTCGCGGTTGCGCGCCGAGATGATGCCGACGGTGACCGTTCCGCCGAGCCCGAATGGATTGCCGATCGCCATCACCCAGTCGCCGATGCGCATCTTGTCGGAATCGCCGAACTTGACCGCCTTCAGCTTCTTCAGCGAGGGATCGACCTTCAGCACGGCGATGTCGGTCTTTGGATCGGTACCGACCAGTTCAGCCTTCAGCTTGGAGCCGTCGGAGAAATTCACCTCGATCTCGTCGGCATCGGCGATGACGTGATTGTTGGTGACGACGATGCCTTCCGCGGCGTCGACAACGAAGCCCGAGCCGAGCGACTGGACCTGCTGCGGGCCGCCACCGCCCTGCCGGTCCTTGAAGAACTCGTCGAAGAAATCCTGGAAGGGCGAGCCTTCCGGCGCCTGTGGCAGCGGCACGGTGCCCTGGCCCTCGCTGCCCGCCACCTTCTGCGAGGTCGAGATGTTGACGACCGCCCCGAGCAGGCCCTCCGCAAGGTCGGCGACCGAGGCCGGTCCCGCCTGGGTAACATGTGGCGTGGCCGGAGCGACCGGTGTTTCAGGAGCGCCCGGCGTTTCGGGGACAGGTAGCGGCGTTGCCGGCTGGGCCTCGGTCTGGGCGTATGCCGGGGCGGCGGATGCGCCGATGAACAGCGCCATCGCCGCCGACAGCAGTCTCTTGCGCAGCAAAGGCGTGAGGTGGTGGCGGTTCATGCAACAGCTCCCGGTCGATGCATAAGGAAACGGCCCGCTCGAAGGGCAGGCCTCATGTTCGCAAGAAATAAGGCCTGTTTGCGGCTTTGGCCACGGAACTGAGAATAAATCCTCCGTTACCCTCGCACCAGCCAGACGACGCCCACTCCGGCGGCGATCGACACCAGCCCGAGCGTGCGCAGCACATTCTCGGGCGTGGCGAGCACTTCCGTCGCCAGCCTCTTTGCGAGGCCCGGAAAGCCGCCATAGACCAGGCCCTCAACGACGAGGACCAGGCCTATCGCGGCCATGAAATCGGACACGGGCCGACCCCTTTAGGGGTTGGCCGTCGTTGCACCGGGTGCCGGATTGGCTTCGGGTATCGCACCGGTGGCCGTGCCTTCCGCGGACGGCGTCGGAGCCGGCGCGGGCGCCGCCCCGCCGTTCGGGCCGAGGAAGTAGCGGAAGAACTGCGATTCGGGCGACAGCACCATGGTCGTGCCGGTGCCGAGCAGCGCGTTCGAATAGGCGATCATCGAGCGGTAGAACTCGAAGAAAGCGGGATCGCGCTGGAAGGCCTCGGCGAAGACCGCGTTGCGCTGGGCCTCGCCTTCACCGCGCAGGATTTCCGATTCCTTGCGCGCCTCGGCGACGATCTCGACCACCTCGCGGGCGGCGCGGGCGCGGATGCGCTGCGCCGCCTCGCGGCCCCGTGCGCGCAGCCTTTCGGCTTCGGCAAGGCGCGCGGCCTTCATGCGGTCATAGGGCTGCTGGGACACTTCCGCCGGCAGGTCGGTGCGGCGGATGCGCACGTCCTCGATCTGCAGGCCGAGCGAAGTCGCATCCGGAC